>CACPEI010000006.1 GCA_902632875.1 uncultured Pelagibacteraceae bacterium | reverse complement strand
AATCATATTATCAGAACAGAAAGAATGCTCTCACAAACAATCAAACTTGAAATTACAACAACCACCAATGAAAGCGAGGCACTTCTTTTAGAGGCAAACTTAATTAAGAAACATAAACCAAAATTTAATATTTTGCTTAAGGACGATAAATCATTTCCTTATATATTTATTTCCAACCATGAATTTCCAAGAATAGAAAGACACAGAGGAGCTAAAAATAAATCTGGGAAATACTATGGACCTTTTGCAAGTTCACTTGCTGTAAATAGTGCAATAAAAACTTTACAAAGAATTTTTTTGCTAAGATCATGCACTGACAAACAAGTAGAGGCAGGAGACAAAACTTGTTTTAATTATTTTCTTAAAAGATGTGCTGGTCCTTGCGGGAGAAAAATAAATAAAAAAGATTACTCAAAACTTGTTGATGCAGCAGATGAATTTTTAAGTAAAGGAAGATCTAGAAAGATTCAACAAACTCTTTCTGATCAAATGGAAAGTGCAAGTGAGGAACTAGATTTCGAAAAAGCTGCAATAATAAGAGATAAGATAAAATCATTAAATATAATTCAATCTTCCCTAACAATTAGTGATGTAAATTTAAATGAAGCTGATGTAATTGCTGGATATAAAGAATCTGGAAAAACATGTATTCAGGTATTTTTTTATAGATCAAAACAAAACTGGGGAAATCAAGCTTTTTTTCCGAAACATGATCCTGATGAAAAATTAAATAATATTTTGAATTCTTTTGTATCTCAGTTTTATGAAAACAAAGCAGTTCCTAGATCGATAATTCTTAGTGAGGAAATCAGAGAAAAAAAATTGATAGAAGCTACACTTTCAAAAAAAGAAAATAAACAGATAAACATTTCTGTTGCTAAAAAAGGTTCAAAACTTAAAGTAATAAATCTTGCAATAAAAAATGCGAAGAACAGTTTAAATAGAAATCTTTATGAAAACCAAAATAATAAAGAGTTATTAGATAAAATTGCAAAAAAATTTAAAATTGAAAATAGTTTAAGTTTAATTGAGGTTTACGATAATAGTCATATTCAAGGAACAAACAGTGTTGGTGCTTTAATTACTTATGGAGAAGAGGGTTTTATTAAAAAAAGATACAGAAAGTTTAATATTAAAAACGAAAATTTTAAGCAAGACGATTATGGTATGATCAGGGAAGTTTTGGGTCGAAGATTTAAGCGGGCAATTCAAGAAAAAGGTAATTTCTTATCTTTTCCTGATCTTGTGCTAATTGATGGTGGCAAGGGCCAATATTCATCAGCAAGAGAAACACTTAATGAATTAGGGTTAAATGAAATACCAGTTATAGCTATAGCTAAGGGTAAATTTAGAAATAGTGGAAATGAGACTTTTTTCCATAATGGCAAAGATTTTAAATTTGCGAAAAATGATCCTACTTTATTTTTTTTACAAAGAGTGCGTGATGAAGCCCATAGATTTGCGATAAGTGCACATAGAGCAAAAAGAAAGAAAGGAATTAGTAGATCTCTACTTGATCAAATCGATGGCGTAGGTTCCATACGAAAAAAAGCTTTATTAAATCATTTTGGCTCTGCGAGGGCAGTTGAGTCTGCAAGCTTAGATGAGATTAAATCAGTAGAAGGTGTTGAGGAAAAAGTTGCAAAAAAGATATATAACTTCTTTCACGAATAAATAATATGCTTAGAAAAATACCAAACATTTTAACCGTTGGTCGAATTTTAATTGTTCCTTTTTTTGTTTTGGCTTTTTATTTGCCTGGTTTTTATGGAGATCTGACCGCTCTAATATTATTCTTAGTTGCCTCATTTACTGATTTTTTAGATGGTATGTTAGCAAGATTACTTGGAGAAGAGTCAAAGCTTGGTGAGTTATTGGATCCAATTGCAGACAAAATAATTGTTGCTGCAGCTCTTATTCTTTTGGTGATGGATGGTACTATCCGGAGTTACGAGGTTATTGCTGCTATAATTATTCTTACTCGTGAAATTCTAGTCTCTGGTTTAAGAGAATTTTTAGCTGAAGGTAAAATTAAACTGCCCGTTTCAAATCTAGCCAAATTAAAAACTGTCTTACAGATGGTTTCAATTGCTCTTTTACTATCAGGGGAAACTGGAAATAAAATTATAAATTTTCAAGATTATAACGCACAAACAATCGGAATCGTTTTATTATGGCTTTCTGCAGCTTTGACGCTTTTTACAGGATATGAGTATATGCGGAAAGGCATTGATCATGCAATTTCAGAAGATAACAAAGATTAAGCTGCTTTTTTCTTTTTCACTAAAGTTTGGTAACTTTCGTTAAGATTAATTATCATATCACAAACTTTATACTGATACTCGGAAATACAAGATACTGGCGTCACTTCTGCAGCTGTACCAGTTAAAAAACATCCAACAAAATTTGAAAGTTCACTTGGATCTATTTTTCTTTCATGAACTTTAATGTTTTTAGACTTAGCAATGTCAATTACAGTTCTTCTTGTAATGCCATCTAAAAATGAGTCTGGAATTGGTGTATGAAGTTCTCCATTTTTATCTTTAAAAAAAATATTAGCACCCGTCGCCTCAGCAATTTTACCCTCATAATCTAACATTAAGGAATCTGTATAACCCTGTTTCTCAGCTTCGTGTTTAGAGAGAGTGCAGATCATATAAAGCCCTGAAGCTTTGGTATCCCATGGAATAGTATCTGGTGCTGGTCTTCGCCATTTAGATATATTTAACTTTATACCTTCTACTTTAAGCTTTGGATCAAAGTAAGATCCCCACTCCCACGTGGCAATTGCTACATGAATTTTTGTATGCTGGGCAGAAATAGCCATCATTTCACTTCCTCGCCAGGCTACTGGTCTTACATATCCATTTTCAACTTTTTGTGTTGCAATAATTTTTTTACTAGCAGAATTTATTTCCTCTTCTGTATAAGGAATTTCGAAACCCATTCTTTTCGCTGAGTAAAATAATCTTGAAGTATGTTCCTCTAATTTAAAGATCGTGCCGTCATAAACTCGTTCTCCCTCAAAAACACAACTTGCATAGTGTAATCCATGGCTTAAAACATGTACTTTAACATCTGACCAATCAACTAATTCGCCATTGTACCATATTTTTCCTGATCTTTTATCGTAAGGTATCATTATGAAATATTCTTACTGAAAAATATCTTTGTATCTATAATATGTCAATATAACTTGCCAATAATGAAACAACTTTTATATCTAAAAGACGATCAATTAAAAGAATTAATAGAAAAATTGTTTATTAGTTATAGAGAAACATTTTCTGACTCCAAGAAAGTCCTTAATAAATATTCAATAGGTTTAGCTCATCAAAAAGTGATACATTTACTATCAATGTATGAGGGTATTTCAATCTCAGAATTACTAAAAAGGTTGAAGGTTACTAAACAAAGTTTAAATAGGGTTTTAAAAGATCTAATCAAAATAGAGGCTATTATATTTAAAAAAGATCAACAAGACACTCGTGTGAAACATATTTTTCTTAATGAAAAAGGTAAAAAAATTTTTAAAGAAATTTTTGAGGTACAAAAAAAAAGAATTTATAATGCTTTACTTAATTCTAGCTCAGAAGAAGTAATTAATTTTGATAATGTATTAAAAAAAATAATTAATGAATAATTTTATTGCTCATATATTAGTTGTTGATGATGATGAGGGTATAAGATCTCTATTAAAAAAATATTTAAATGAAAATAATTACATAATTACAACTGCTGATAGTTCAGAGAATGCCTCTGAAAAAATTAAAATTATAAAATTTGATTTAATTATTTTAGATATTATGATGCCTGGTAAAAATGGCTTAGAATTTATAGCAGAAAATAAAAAAAATCTCGAAACACCAATCATTCTTTTAACAGCAAAAGGTCAGGCTAATGAACGAATTGAAGGATTAGAACAAGGTGCAGATGATTACCTTGCAAAACCATTTGAACCTAAAGAACTCTTGCTTAGAATCAAAAATATACTCAATAAAACAAAAAAAATTGATCAGAAGAGAATTATCAAATTTGAAAATATTAAGATTGATCTTAATAAACTTTTAATTACCAAAAACAAAAGTGATTTAAAAATAAATGCTACTGAAAAAATGATTTTAGAAAAAATGATTAATAATCCTGGTAAAACTTTTTCTCGGGAAGATATAGGTAAATTGATTGATTTAGATAAAGAGAGATCAATTGACGTTATAATAACAAGGTTGAGAAAGAAGATCGAAACTGACCCTAAAAATCCAAAATTTCTTCAAACAATAAGAGGAGTGGGATATGTTCTCTGGATTGAATAAATATATTAAAGAACTTCTTCCTAAAACTCTTTTTTATCGTGCACTACTAATTGTTGCAACGCCTGTAATAGTTATTCAGCTAGTAATTACAATTGTATTTTTTGACAGTTTATGGATTAAAACAAATAAAGGAATGACAAAAGCATTAGTAAATGAAATCAAAACATATATTGAAGTCTATAGTGATGAGACTTATCAAAAAGAAGAAATCACAAATCTATTTTCCATATACCAAGATCTAAATATTGAATATGTTGACGATGAAAACTTTAATTTTAATTTTGAGGAAAGGTGGTTTAGTCCAATAGACAGAACATTAAGAAGAGAATTAAAATCTAGATTTAGTCCTCAAGAATTTTGGTTTAATACAACTACCTACAAAGAATTGATTGATCTCAGAATAAAATATCAATCAGGTTATTTTAAATTTCTTATACCGAGAGATAGGGTTACAAGTTCCTCAGCAAGAATATTTGCTTTATGGATAACAGTGCCAGCAATAGTAATGATTTTTATATCACTAATATTTTTGAAAAATCAAACCAGGCCTATTGCGCAGTTAGCTAGAGTGGCAGAAAAATTTGGGAAAGGCGAAAAGATTGAGGAGTATAAGCCATCAGGATCAGCTGAAATTAGGCGGGCTGGATTTGAATTTGATAGAATGAGAAAAAGAATCGTTCGTCATCTTACTCAAAGATCAGAGATGTTGTCAGGTATAAGTCATGATTTAAGAACTCCATTAACTAGAATGAAACTACAATTGGCTTTTATAAAAGATAAGAATTTAGCGGATAAACTGTCTGATGATATTGATGAGATGGAAAAAATGCTTAATGAATATCTTCAATTTACTAGCTCTACATACCTAGAGAAAGATGAGCAGTTTGATTTAAGTGAATTAATAAATAAAATTATAGAAAAATATGATAGCACAAACGTATCTTCTAATTTGCCACCAAGAATTTATATTAATGGTAGAAAAAATTTGATCAAAAGATGCATAAATAATTTAATTGATAATGCAATTAAATATGCTGATAAAATTAATGTGGCTCTAACTAAGAGTAATAATAACCTTTTTATCAAAATAGATGACAATGGCCCTGGTATACCAAAAAATGAATATGACAATGTTTTTAAACCTTTTTATAAAATTGATAAGGGTAGGACAGAGTCAAAATCTAGTGTTGGATTGGGTCTTTCGATTGCATCTGATATTGTCAGATCTCATGGTGGGAATATCAAACTTGAAAAATCCAAAATGAATGGTTTAAGTGTTAAGATCTTTTTGCCCGTTTAACTTTTTTTTTTTGACTTTTAAGTTTATCAATTTTTCTCTCAAGATTTTCAACTCTTTTAGATAAAATCTCAAATTCATCTTTACTAGTTAATTTCATCTTAAATACAAATTCATCTCTTTTTGATTTTAAAATAGTCATCAATTCATTAACGATGTCTTTTGAGGAAATTAACCCTTGTTCAACTAATTTTGCAATTTTATCTAGAACAAACTTTGAATTTTTCATATTTTTGTATACTAACTTATAATGCTGATAATTTATAATTATAATTAAAAATGTTTATTAATAATTTTGACCCAGTAGCAATTGAGATTTTTTCTTTTGAAATAAGGTGGTATTCTTTAGCATATGTTCTTGGTATTTTAATAGGCTGGTTCTTAGCAAAAAAAATATTTATAACTGATGATGGTCTTAAGGAGAAATTTGATGATTACTTAACATTTGCAATCTTGGGTATAATCATAGGTGGGAGGATTGGATACATCCTGTTATATAATTTTAATTATTATGCCAACAATATTCTAGATATATTTAAAATTTGGCAAGGAGGTATGTCATTTCATGGTGGTTTATTAGGAGTAATTATTGCAACCATTTTCTTCAATAGAAAAAGTAATCACAGTTCATTTATTTATTTAGATGTAGTCTCTTTAGTTGCGCCAATCGGTATCTTTTTTGGACGAGTAGCAAACTTCATTAACTCTGAATTATACGGTTTTGAAACAAATTTACCTTGGGGTGTAAAATTTATAAAAGTAGACAATCTTTATAGACATCCTTCACAATTATATGAAGCCTTGTTTGAAGGATTTATATTATTTTTAATATTAATTTATTTAAGAAACAAAAGTTTCGCAAAAACACCAGGGTTTGTCTCTGGAATGTTTTTGATATTTTACTCAATTTTTAGATTTACAATTGAATTTTTTAGAGTCCCAGATGAACAATTGGGCAATTTATTATTTAATCTTACTATGGGTCAAATAATTAGTTTGTTTTTTATATTAATTGGCTTTTATTTGGTCCTAACAAAATATGAAAACAAAAAAAATAATTAATCTTCCTTTAGATAAATTTATTAACTATTGCCTATATAACAAAGAGTTTGGATATTATATGAAAAAATATCCTTTTGGAAAAGATGGTGACTTTGTAACAGCTCCAAATGTATCAAGATTATTTTCTGAAATGATTGCAATTTGGGTTTTTAGTTTTTGGCAAAGCTTAGGTTCACCAAAAAAATTTAATTTAATTGAGTTGGGAGCTGGTAATGGTGAAATGATGAGAGTCATGATAGAAAGCCTGAAAAATTTCCCAGTCTTTTTTAAATCTTGTAATTTTATTATTCACGAAAAAAGTTCTTCATTAATAAATATTCAAAAAAAAAAATTGCTAAAAAACAAAATTGTTTGGGCAAAAAAAATCACGCGATTTAAAAATATTCCAAGTATATTCGTTGCCAATGAATTTTTTGATGCATTAGCAATTAAACAATTTATGAAAAAAAACAATTTGTGGTTTGAAAAATTTGTCAGGTTAAAAGATAGCAGAGATGCTCAATTCAACGAAAAAAAAATTAATATTAAAGATTATGAAAAAAAAATTGATTTAAAATTATCCCAAAATCAAGATTTTATTGAATACTCTGAGCTGGGTGCAAAATATTTGAAAGATGTAGGAAAAATAATCAAAAAAAATTCAGGCGGCTTTCTAATAATAGATTATGGTTATAATGAAAATAAAATGAAAAATACAATTCAGGGAGTTATTAAGCATAAATATACCAATATATTAAAAAATATTGGTAAATCAGATATTACACATAATATAAATTTTAAATTATTTCAAAAAATTATTGATAACTTAGGAGGTCTCAATCACAATTTAACTACTCAAAAGAACTTTCTAACAAGAATGGGGATTAATGAAAGAGCTGAAATAATATCTAAAAATTACAGTTTTAAAAAAAAAGCAGATATGTATTACAGATTAAAAAGACTTATTCATCAAGAACAAATGGGAAATTTGTTTAAAGTAATGTTAATAAAAAATAAAAAGAATAGATTTAATTTGGGATTTTGAAACTGATTACTTCAAAAAAATTACTCAAATTCAAAAATATCAACCATGGTTTCTTTAATAAAAATGGTGGTGTATCAAAAGGAATTTACAAAAGCTTAAACTGTGGACCTGGATCAAAAGATAGAAAAAAAAGTGTTAATATAAATTTAGAAATAGTAAGAAGAAAAATCGGCAAAAAAGCCCAAAAGATTTTTTTAGTAAATCAAATACACAGTGGTAAATTTTTCTATCTTAATAAAAATCGAAATTTGATTAAAAAAAAAATTAAAGCTGATGCAATTATTACAAATCAGAAAAGGCTTCCTATTGCTGTTTTGACAGCTGATTGTGTTCCTTTGTTACTATATGACAGCAAAGAAGAAATAATTGCAGCTATACATGCTGGGTGGAAGGGGGCTTTTAAAGGTATAATTAATAACGTAATAAAGTTTATGCTTAAAAAAGGTTGTAAGACTAAGAATATTACTGTTTCGATAGGACCATGCATTGGTCAAAAAAATTATAATGTTGGAGAAGATTTCAAAAATAAGTTTATAAAAAAACATAAAAAAAACAAAATTTTCTTTAAAAATGTAAATAATTTGATTTATTTTAATTTAGCGGATTATGTAAAATCTCAACTTAAATTAAATAAAATCAATAAAATTGATATGTTAAATATTGATACATATAATATTAAAAATAATTTTTTTAGTGCTAGGCGATCTTTAAAATTAAAACATGCTGATTATGGTAGAAATATATCAATAATTATGATTAATTAAATTTTTTCAATGAAATTATTAACTGGAAATAGTAATAAAATTCTAAGTAAAAATATTGCCAAATATTTAAAATCCAAACTTGTCAATTCTAGTATAAGAAAGTTTGCAGATGGAGAAATTTACATTGAGATAAATGAAAATATAAGGGGGAACAGCATTTTTATAATTCAATCAATTTCCTCACCAGCAAATGATAATTTAATGGAATTACTTTTATGCATTGATGCTTTAAAAAGATCTTCAGCAAAAAATATAACTGCTGTTATTCCCTACTTTGGTTATGCAAGACAGGATAGAAAAGTTGTTCCCAGAACATCTATATCAGCAAAGCTTGTTTCAAATTTAATAACAAAAGCAGGAGCTGATAGAGTCGTGACAGTTGATCTTCATGCTGGTCAAATTCAAGGGTTTTTTGATATCCCTGTAGATAACCTTTTTTCTACTCCAATCTTTGCGCGACACGTTAAAAAAAAGATCAAAAATAAAAATTTAATCTGTGTTGCCCCAGATGTTGGTGGAACGGAGCGAGCGAGAGCACTTGGTAAAATTTTGAATATTGGTTTGGCTATTGTAGATAAGAGAAGACCAAAACCTGGTCAATCACAAGTAATGAACGTTATTGGGGATGTAAAAGGTAAAACATGTATATTGGTTGATGATATAATTGACTCTGGTGGCACTATTGTTAATGCTGCAAAAGCACTTAAACAAAGAGGTGCGAAAGAGGTGTACGTTTATATTACTCATGGTGTTTTAAGTGGAGATGCAGTTAAGAAAATTAAAAATTCAGTTATTAAAAATTTAGTTATTACAGATACAATAGATAATAGCGAAAAAACAAAAAATGTTAAAAATATTGAAGTTTTACCAATTTCTGCACTTATGGGAGAAGCAATAAAAAGAATTTCTAACTCAACCTCAGTTTCAGATTTATTTAAATAATTACCTTGATTATTTATCAACATAAGTTAAAACCCTGTGACTTATGATTTCATTAGAAGCTAACATTAGAACTGATAAGACTAAAGGACAACTTAATGCTATCAGAAATAGTGGAAATGTTCCTGCTATAATTTATGGTGGCAAAAATGAAAATCAAAAAATATCTATTTCAAAGAAATTACTTAAAACATTAATTGAAAAAGAAAACTTTTTATCAAATATAATTACTCTAAGTGTTGATGGTAAGTCTCAAAATGTTTTACCAAGAGAGGTAAAATATGACATTTTAAGTGACGAACCTAATCACGTAGACTTTTTAAGAGTAGTTCCTGGTGTAAAAATTAAGATTGAAGTGCCAGTAAATTTTATAAATCATGAAAAGTCTCCTGGTTTAAAAAGAGGCGGGGTATTAAACATTGTTAGAAGAAAAGTTGAATTAAAGTGTCCAAGCGAAAAAATTCCTGAAAATCTTACTTTAGATCTTGACGGTGTGGATATTGGTTCAAGTTTTAAAATTTCATCAATTAAACTCGACTCTGAAGTTACACCTACTATTCAAGGAAGAGATTTCGTAATTGCAACATTAGCTGCACCAACAGTTATGAAAGAACCGGAAAAACCAGCTGAGGCAGAGGCAGCAGAAGGTGCAGAGGGAACTGAAGGGGCAGAAGCAGCGGCTTCAGCAGATGGAGACAAACCAGCTGAGGGTGATAAGAAAGATGGTGACGAGAAAAAAGCTGCTGATAAAAAACCTTCTGAAGAAAAGAAATAAATAATCAAATTTGAAATTCATAATTTACTAATTTATGCTTTTATTTGTAGGCCTGGGAAATCCAACACCAGATAGCGAAAACAACAGACACAACGTTGGTTTTAAGATTATAGATTCTATTAACAAAGAATTTGGTCTTTCAAAACAAAAACCAAAATTTAAAGGTTTGCTTACGACTGGAAATATTGGGAATAAAAAAGTTTATGCGATCAAACCATTAACATTTATGAATAACTCAGGTATTTGTATAAGGGAATTAATCGAATATTTCAAAATTGATGCCGAGGATGTAATAGTTTTTCATGATGATTTAGATTTGGAATTTGGAAAAATAAAAGCAAAATTTGGTGGATCAAGTGCAGGACATAATGGAATATCCTCAATAGATAAATTTATTGGTAAAGATTACTCTAGAGTAAGAATTGGTATTGGAAAACCAAAGGGAAGTATAAATACTGCTGATTACGTGTTACAAAATTTTGATGAAGAAGAGACTTTAGGAATTAAAAAAATTTCAAAAAATATAAATGAATCAATTACGATATTAGTAGATAAAAAATTAGATTTGTTTTCAAGTACTGTTAATAATAAATAATGAGTTTTAAATGTGGAATAGTTGGTTTACCCAATGTTGGTAAATCAACTCTATTTAACGCCCTAACAAATTCAAGTAAAGCACAAGCTGCTAACTTTCCATTTTGTACTATAGATCCAAATATTGGTATTGTTCCTGTGCCGGATGAAAGATTAGAAAAATTAGCAAAAATTTCACAATCAAAAAAAATTATTAATACAACTATATCATTTGTTGATATTGCCGGTCTCGTTAAAGGCGCATCTAAGGGCGAAGGCCTAGGTAATAAATTTCTTTCCCATATTAGAGAAGTAGATGCAATTATACATATGATTAGGTGTTTTGACTCAGCCGATATTCAAAATGTAAATCCATCAGTAGACCCAATAAGAGACCTAGATATTATTGAGACTGAAATGATGCTATCTGATCTTGAGTCTATTGAAAAAAGATTAGAAAAAAACAATAAAAAAAATATCAACGAGGAAGAAATAGAAATACTCAAACTTGCATTAGATTGTATAAATAATAACAAAGAATTTTCAGTTTTACGATCTCAATTTAGTAAAAAGCAGCTAAATCAAAGTGGTTTATTATGCTTAAAACCTAAAATATATGTTTGTAATGTTGATGAAAAAAGTATCAAAACAGGAAATGATTATACAAAATCATTCATCGATAAATACGGTGATGATAATACTTTAATTGTCTCTGCTGACATAGAAAATCAAATAAACGAATTAGAAAAAGAAGAAAAGGCAAACTATATGCAAATGATTGGTTTAGAAAAGACGGGACTAAACATGTTGATACAGAAAGGATACAAAATTTTAGAATTAGACACTTATTTTACATCTGGTCCACAAGAAACTAGAGCATGGACAATACAAAAAAACTGTACAGCACCTATGGCTGCGGGTGAAATTCATACTGATTTTGAGAAAGGATTTATTAGAGCTGAGACAGTATCCTATGAGGATTTTATTGAAAACAATGGTTGGGTGAATTCAAAAACAAACGGCAAAATGAGGTTAGAGGGAAAAGAGTATATAGTCAGAGATGGTGATGTTTTAAACTTCCGTTTCAATACGTGACCAAATTCTTTTCATACTAAAGTACACAAGGGCAGTTAGAATAATTAAATAAACAATTGCTTTGAAACCCATTCGATGTCGTGTCTCTAAATGTGGCTCTGCTGCCCACATCAAAAATGTTGTAACATCTTTGGACATTTGCTCAACTGATGCGGTTGTTCCATCAGCATACTCTACAAGTCCATCAGATAGTTGGTTTGCCATCTTAATTTTATTCCCATACATGTATTTATTGTAATAGACGCCATCGTCTAAAGAAATTCCAGCTGGTGGGTCTTCATACCCCTGTAAAAGAGAATAAATATAATCTACCCCTCCCCCTCTTGCTTTTACTAAAACAGACATGTCTGGGGGATAAGCACCACCATTTGCTGCTTGAGCAGCTTTAACATTTTCGTAAGGCATTACAAATTTGTCTGATAACTTTCCTGGTCTAGTAAACATATCGCCATCAGCATTAGGCCCATCTTTTACCTCAAAAGATGCTGCAATAGCTTTTGCTTGTTCAATTGTAAATTCTGGTCCACCCTCCTCTGCTAAGTTTCTATAACTTAAATATTTCATAGAATGACAAGACGAGCATACTTCTGTGTAAACTTGATACCCTCTTTGCAGTGATCCTCTATCAAATTTACCAAAAAGACCTTTAAAACTCCAATCAGTCTTTAAATATTCAACTTTTTCAGCAGAATTTGAATTATATGATGTCCCAAGAAAAGCTAATAATAAGATTAAAAATTTAAAGAAACTCTTCACTTAATTGTTTAAACTCTCTTTATTTTTAGCTGTGGCTAAATTTGGAGATCCTCCAAGTATGGGTTCTGTTATACTTAATGGCACTGGCACGGTTTTCTCTTTAAGTCCTAAAACTGGAAGTATAACTAAAAAGTGTAAAAAATAATATGCTGTAGCAACTCTAGCAATTAATAAATATAAACCTTCTGCAGGCATTGCTCCCACATAGCCTAAAATTAAAACATCTGCTACTAAGATCCAATAAAATTGTCTATACAATGGTCTAAATACTGCAGATCTAACTTTTGAGGTATCTAGCCATGGAAGAGCAGCTAAAATTAAAATTGCAGACAACATTGCAACAACACCTAAAAGTTTATCAGGCACCGATCTTAAAATTGCATAAAATGGTAATAAATACCATTCGGGCACGATATGAGCTGGTGTGACTAGAGGGTCCGCCTCTATATAATTGTCAGCATGACCAAGAATATTTGGTGTATAAAAAACAAAGAAAGCAAAAACGATCATAAACATCAATAACGCAAAACCATCTTTGATTACGATGTAAGGATGAAATGGAACTGTATCTTTTGATGGTTTTTTAATATCTATACCAATCGGGTTGTTGTTACCAGGAACGTGTAATGCCCAAATATGAAGAACCACTAATCCTAATATTAAAAAAGGAATTAAATAATGAAGAGTAAAAAACCTTGTCAAAGTTGGGTTATCAACTGAATATCCACCCCATAACCATGTTACTATACCTTCACCAACCAAAGGTATCGCACTAAATAAGTTTGTGATAACTGTTGCACCCCAAAAACTCATCTGCCCCCATGGTAGCACATATCCCATAAATGCTGCAGCCATCATTAATAAATAAATTATTATTCCAATTATCCAAATAATTTCCCTTGGAGATTTATAAGAACCATAAAATAAAGATCTAAATATATGAATGTATACTGCTAAAAAAAACATTGATGCACCATTTGCATGTATATATCTTATTAACCAACCGTAATTAACATCTCTCATTATATGTTCAACACTATCAAAGGCCATGTCAGCATGAGCGATGTAGTGCATAGCTAATACCAAGCCTGTAACAATTTGTGTTATTAAACAAAAAGTAAGTATGCCTCCGAATGTCCACCAATAATTTAAGTTTTTAGGTGTAGGATAATCTGTTAAATGATTTGCTAATGTCAACAATGGTAAACGATCATTAAACCATTTTCCAACTTTTGACTTAGGTATATATTCGTGATCACTCATAATTTTATTTATCCAATCTTAATTGTATTTGCATCAACAAACTCATATTTGGGAATTTCCATATTAGTTGGTGCAGGTCCCTTTCTAATTCTTCCTGATATATCATAATGTGATCCATGACATGGACAAAACCATCCATTGTAATCACCCTTTTGGTCTAATGGTACACATCCTAAATGAGTACACACACCAAGCATTACTAACCACTCAGGGTTTTTAGCTCTATCTTCATCAGTTTCAGGATGTTTCAACTCATCTAATTTAACAGACCTTGCTTCTGAAATTTCATCTTGTGTTCTTCTTCTAATAAAAACTGGTTTACCTCTCCACAATACAGTTATTGTTTTTCCAGGATTAACTGCGCTTACGTCTACTTCTGTGCTAGCAAGAGCCTTGACGGAGGCATCTGGATTCATCTGATCGATCATCGGCCAGACTGTTGCCCCTACACCTACTGCACCTACTGCGTAAGTGGCTGTAAATAAAAAATCTCTTCTTTTGGTTTTTTTTTCTGACATAAGTAATAGTTAAATATACTCAATATAGATTTTTTCTACTTAAATATATGAATTCATATAATATAAAATTTCGAATTTACTACTGAAAGAATGACACAGAATTTAACTAAACTAAGGCCTAAAATTGCTTTATTTGAACCAGAGATACCTCAAAATACTGCAGCGATAATTAGAACTTGTGCTTGTCTTGGAGCAAAACTCGAGATTATTGAGCCATGTGGGTTTATATTTAGTGATAAGAGATTTAAGCGAGTCGTGATGGATTATATGGACGAAAAAGACATAAAATTTTATCAAAATTCGGATGATTTTTTTAAGTCTAAAAAGAATCAAAGAATAGTTCTCATGACTACTAAAGCACCTCTTTCTTACACAAGATTTAAATTTAAAAGGAATGACACGCTCCTTTTTGGAAGAGAAAGTGCTGGGGTTCCAGATGACTTTCACAAAAAAATTAAGAATAAACTGAAAATTCCTATGAAAAGTAACAAACGCTCCCTTAATATTGCATCTTCGGTTGCAATCATATTGGCAGAAAGTTTAAAACAAACTAAATTAATTTAATATGGATTTAGAAATAAAAAAAGACCTGACAAGTAATTGGTTTAAAATGTTACAAGATGCTATCTGGCATACCATAGTCAATCTTGAAAAAAAGGATGCTAATATTAAAACAACTATTTGGAATAGAAGTGAAAAAAGAGACGAAGGTGGTGGAGAATTTAGAATTCTAGAAAAAGGAAAAATATTCGATAAAGTAGGTGTAAATTTTTCTAAAGTTTATGGTAAGTTCCCAAAAAAATTTCAAAAAAATATACTAGGTGCAAAAAAAGATCCAAGATTTTGGGCCTCTGGTATTTCAGTTGTAATGCACATGAAAAATCCGATGATCCCAGCAATGCATTTTAATACAAGATATATATGTACTACTCAAGATTGGTTTGGTGGTGGAATGGATGTAACTCCATCAATAAAGGATGATAGTGAAAAAAAAGAATTTCATAAAATTCTAGAAAAAATGTGTAATCAACATAACAAGAATTATTACACAAAATATAAAAAGTGGTGTGATAAATATTTTTACTTACCTCATAGAAAAGAACCTAGGGGAATTGGGGGAATTTTTTTTGATTATAAAAATAATAATTTTGAAAAAGATTTTAAATTTGTGAGAGATGTGGGAGTAACTTTTCAATTTATTTTTGAAAAAATTATTAGAAGAAAAATGAATAAAAAATGGACTAAAAAACATAAAGAATTGCAATTCATAAAAAGAGGTCGATACACAGAATTTAATTTACTATATGACCGAGGAACAAAATTTGGTTTACAAACTGGTGGAAATGTCGAAGGTATCTTAATGTCATTACCTCCATTAGCAAAATGGAAATAAAATGGAAAAAGAACCGATCACATTAAATGGTTTAAAAAAACTTAAAGAAGAATTAATTTTTTTGAAAGAAAAAAAAAGACCAGAAATTGTAGCTGCGATTGCAGATGCAAGATCACATGGTGATCTAAAAGAAAATGCAGAGTACCACGCTGCAAAGGAAGAACAATCACACAACGAAGGTAGAATTACAGAAATAAATGATATTATAGCCAGAGCTAACATCATTGATGTCACGAAATTAAATAATGAGGGTAAAGTTATTTTCGGCTCAACTGTTTTTTTAGAAAATTTAGATTCAGGAGAAAAAATAAATTACAAAATTGTGGGAAAAGATGAGGCTGATCTCAAACAAAAATTAATTTATTTTCAATCACCTATTGGAAAAGGTTTAATTGGAAAAAATAAAAATGATTTAGTTGAAATTAAAACTCCTGCAGGGGTAAAAAATTTTGAGATTAAAGATGTTAAATATATCTAATTGTTAATAATTTGACTAACCTGCTTATCTGAAATCTGAAAATTATTTTTTACCCACTCTTCCTCGATGATTTTAAGTTTTATTCCCAGCTGTTTACCTTCTGAGATATTAAATTTTTCCATTAAAAATTCTGCACCCACCGGCATTTTTGGGATAGATTTATTTTCGTATGTATCAATTAATTTTTGGATATTTTCATTATTTTTTTTTGAATTAATTAAATGATAATTAAGAATATCAGTTATCGCTTGTTTTCCATTATAATAAAAAATTCTATTAAGATTATCTTCCCTAAAAGTTTTTAATCCAACTTTTTCTTTGAAAAAATTATCAATAAATTTGATTCTTTTTTGATCTTTTTTAGACATATTAAATTTATACATAAAATAGTCTGCGTTATCAGTCTCATCAATAATCATTAAAGATAATAAAAATACAAAGTCGGCTTTATTTATTATCTCTTTTTTTTTTGAATTAAGTTTTAAAAAAATTTTAATATTTCTCAACTCTGGGAAAATATTCAATAGCAATTCCGAACTTAGTTTATCAGCTGCTAATTTTTCCAATATTTTTAACTGAGTAATTTTTTTGAGTTCATCCAACAATCTTTCTTTAGATAGTTTTGAAATACCACCAATATTCATTTTTATTTTACTTATTAATTTTGGATTATGAGGATGCTTTGAGTAATGTAGAAAGAATCTTAGGTATCTTAATATTCTTAAATAATCTTCTTTTATTCTTTGATCAGCATCTCCTATAAATTTTATTAAACCATTTTCTAAATCATTTTTACCATCAAATGGATCAAATAAATTTCCTTCTCCATCTGAATAGATTGAATTAATTGTAAAATCCCTTCTTGATGCATCTTCTTTCCAGTTTTTTGAAAATTTCACTTTTGCGTGTCTTCCATCAGTTGAAATATCTTCTCTCAATGACGTAATTTCAAATTTATACCCATCTAGTAATGCTGTAATTGTTCCATGTTCAATGCCAGTTTCGTAGTAATCAATATTATTTTTTTTTAAAATCTCGCAAATATTTTGGGGATCAAGATTTGTCGCCATATCAATATCATTTACTTTTTCTTTATTGATTATCCGTCTGATACAACCTCCCACAAATCTTACTTCGCTTTCTGAAGAGTAAGAATTTATAGCTTTAAATATTTTATTAGCTGGAGAATTATTAGTTAAATTTTTAATATTTTGACTAATATAATTTAAATTATTTGATCTAAAAAAAATTTTATCTAATAAATTTTTCATAATTGGCTGGGGCGCTAGGATTCGAACCTAGGATGCAGGTACCAAAAACCCGTGCCTTACCGCTTGGCTACGCCCCAATATTAATTTCGTATAACACAAAAAAATCAAATTTATATAGTTTTTGATGTTATACACCACATATTTTTATATTTTTGGATAAACCTTTTTTTCGCATGCTCACATCTTTTTTTTGTATGAAAATATGCAACTAATGCCGATCCTGACCCTGTCATTCTCACAAAAATCGGATCTAAAGAATTTTCTAAATACAATTTAATTTTTTTAAGTCTTGGATACTTTGAAAAAGTAACTGGTTCTAGGCTGTTTTTCATATTTCTTAGAAAACCTAAATCAAACATCTTTTTATTTCCTTTGTTAAATTTTGCTTTATCAAATTTTCTGAATTTTGAATAAATTTCTTTAGTTGAACAGCCAAAACTAGGTTTTACTATCAATGGATAAATTTTTTTTACATTATCAAAATACTTAATCTCATTTTTTGAGTTTAAAATTTGGCTTTTTGGATAAAAACCTAAAATTACATCAGAACCAATTAATTTTGAAATTTTAACTATTTCTTTTTTTTTTATATTTATTATTTTTTTTTGAACGAAATATCTTAGAATACTTGCAGCATTCATGGACCCCCCTCCAAGACCAGCTTTATTAGGAATAACCTTTTTGATTTTAATTTTGAATTTTTGTTTTTTTAAAATTTTTTTATTTTCTAAAATTCCAATTAATTTAGATATGGTATTATTTTTACTTATTTTTTTAGAAAATCTTCCATAAAATGAAATTACATGTTTTTTTGATTTTATCTTTTTTATAAAGATGACGTCGTGCAAATCCACAAAAGCTATTATGCTCTCTATATTGTGTAAAGAGTTCCTTTTATTAATAATATTTAAAGCTAAATTTAATTTTGCATGAGATTTTATCTTAGAAAAAGGCATTTAGGAATTCTTAAGACCCTCAATCATCTTTATGTTTATTTTTTCAATCAAGTCTTTTTCTGCTTCTTTCATTTGAAGCACGTTGTTCCAAAAATAACGAGCTTGGATTTTTCGATCCAGCATCCACAAAATATCTCCATAATGATCATTAACTATTGGATCTTCTGGCATTAGCTCTACAGCTTGTTTTAAAAATTTTTCTGCTTTTAAATAATCTCTTGTCAAAAAATAAGCCCAGCCAATTGAGTCAATAATATATGGATCATCACTTTCTGCTTCATATGCAATTTTTAGCATATCCATTGCTTTATCAATCTTGTAATCCCTTTCGAGCCATGAATAAGCAAGGTAATTTAAAGTGTAAGCGTCTCCTGGATTAATTTCTAAAGCTTCAAGAAAATCTCTATCGGCTTTTTCGTAATCTTTAATTCTCTCATAACTTGCTCCCCGTCTATATAAAATATCTGATTTTACATCTGATTCATCGTCTAGCTCATCAATTATTTTAGTATAATAATCAATTGCATTTTTATATTCTTTTGATTTTTTATAAAAGTTAGCAAGGTCAAACAAAAATTTTTTATTTGGCTGATTAATCCTTTTAAAATTTGAAACAATAAAATTTAATGACTCTTTATCATTTCTTTCTTTTGATATTATCTGAGCCTCTTTTTTTAGTCTAAACCAGTAATAAAATTTGTCTTCTTTTTTTAAATTCTTTAAAATTTTTTTTGCTTTATTGTAATCTTTATTAAAATAGTGATTTTCAATAATTAAAGATAAATTAAATTTAAATTTTGGATTTAAAAAAGAAGAGAGATTAAGATAAAAATTTGATTTTTCAAAATTATCATCCGAGGAATACAAATTTGAAATTAAGAACAAAAATTCAGCGATTACATCATTATAATTTTTACAAGAAAAAACCTCTTTAAATCTATAATATTGATTATTTTCAATCCAACTTTTACCCTGAGATAAAAGCAGTGTGCTATTTATAAATTCAATATCATTAGTAATTTTTTTGGCATCTTCATTTTTTCCAGTTTCGACTAAATAACTCAAGTAAAAAAAAATATATCTTGTAAAGTCTGACTCATTGTCATTAATTAAATTTCTAAAATATGAGTCAGTTCTGGAGTCATTTAAATAACATCTTTGAAATGTTTCAGAGATAATTGATAACTTCCCAAGAGTTTTATTGTCATCCGAAATTCTACCTTCTTTAAAAACAAAAATATATTGTCTTAAACTCTCTAAAATTGCTAAATTAAATTTACTTGTTGTAGTATTTTCTATAACGTTTACAAGATTATAATAAGCTTTATCAAGATCATTTTTTTTTAAATTATCTATAATTAATAAAAGATGAGCATCAAAAAAGTTTATATTATCATTATTTTTGTTTTGTTTAATCACATTAATAGCTTGTACTACTTTATCTTCCAAAACTAATGAGTTCACATATTTTTGAATAAAAGGATCATGGCTATCAATTAAAATTTTCGAGGAATTAAAAAAATTTAAAGCCTCTGAATTTTTTTTGTTTACAGATGCTACTAGGCCTGAGAAGTATTTAGATAAATCTTTTGAATTAAAATTATCAAAAGAAACACTTTTAGAATGCAACGGTGTTTGATAAAGTAAAAATAGTATTAAAAATGTTTTAATATATATTTTTTGAAACATTAATACATTCTATGATTAAAAAGACTTTTTATCAAAATAGTAAATATGCTCAGGAATTAATTCAAACCTTTGAATCTGACTTTGTTTTTGGGGAAAAGACAGTTAATCGAATAAAAATAAGCGAAATTAATGCGGTTAAAAAAGATCAATTAGTAAAATTGAGTGAAAGGATAAATTCAATTGAAGATTGTAGTTTGAAAATGAATTCAAAAAATATAGTCATGGGCGATGGTAATGTTAATGGTTCAATTATGTTAATTGGAGAAGCCCCTGGATTATTAGAGGATAAAGTTGGAAAACCTTTCCAAGGTGACGTGGGTTCACTTTTGAACAAAATGCTTCTTGCAATAAATATTAAACGAGAAAAAATATATATAACGTATGCTTTGAATTTTAGGCCTCCAGAGGACAGAAAGCCATTGGGTCATGAAATAAGAAAATACTCAGAATTTTTAAAAGAACACATCTCAATTATTGATCCAAAAATTATTATTTTAATGGGAAGCACTGCAATGGAAGCTGTTATTCGCTCAAATGAGAAAATTTCTGAGATTAGGGGTAAGTGGAAAGAGATAATATTAAAAAACAAAACTTACCCTATTATGGTAACATTTAGTCCATCTTACTTACTTAGATTTCCTGACAAAAAGAAATTTTCCTGGGAAGATTTAAAAAACCTTAGACAAAAAATTGGGGATTTGAAAATTAATATCTAATGTCAAATATTGCTGGTGTTGATGAAGTTGGTAGAGGAAGTTTAGTTGGGCCAGTATATGCCGCTGCTGTCATATTAAAAAAATCAATTAACAAGAGGGTTTTAAAAGACTCAAAAAAATTATCTAAATCAAAAAGAGAAATTTTAGCAAGATATATTAAAAAAAATTCTACGTGGGCAATAACTAAAGCTTCTTCAAAAGAAATTGACAAAATAAACGTGCTTCAAGCAAGTTTGCTAGCAATGAAAAGAGCTATAATAAAATTAAAAAAAAAACCATCTCTCGTTTTAATTGATGGAAACCAATTACCAAAAATCAAAGGCTATAAATTGAATTCTGTGATTAAAGGTGATCAAAAAATACCCTCAATATCTGCAGCTTCCATTATTGCAAAAGTTGCTCGTGACAAAATGATTACCAAGCTTCATAAAAATCACAAAAATTATCACTGGAATAAAAATTTTGGGTACGGAACCAAAGAACATATAAAAGCAATCAGGAAATTTGGTATCACCGCACATCACAGAAAAACTTTTTCACCAATTGATAAGGTTAAAAAGGTTTCACGTAGAAACACAATATATTGTTATTAGAGTAAATCCCCACACTAATTAAAACTAAATAATTCAATCCTAGGTTGACCCAAGAATCTTTTTAGAGTCTAATTTAATATTACAAAATGAATTTAAACTTAAAAAATAAACTAATTAATGGAGATAGCTTGAGGGAATTGAAAAAGATTCCTGACGAGACTTTCGATTTAATTTTTGCTGACCCTCCTTACAATCTTCAATTAAAAAGTGAACTCACAAGACCAGATAGATCAAAAGTAAGTGCAGTAAATGATAAGTGGGATCAATTTGAAAGTTTTAAGAGATATGATGATTTTACTTATTCATGGTTGATTGAATGCAAAAGGATTTTAAAAAAGAATGGGGCTATTTGGGTAATTGGTAGTTATCACAATATTTTTAGGGTTGGCACTGCTGTTCAAAATTTAGGTTTTTGGATACTTAATGACGTTATTTGGAACAAAAAAAATCCTATGCCAAATTTTAGAGGAACACGTTTTACCAATGCTCATGAAACCTTAATTTGGGCTTCAAAATCTGAAAAATCAAAATACACTTTTAACTATCAATCATTAAAATGTTTGAATGATGATCTTCAAATGAGATCTAATTGGGAATTACCGATTTGTAATGGCTCAGAAAGACTAAAGAATAATGGAAAAAAAGTACATTCAACGCAAAAACCTGAAGCCCTACTTCACAGAATTTTATTAGCAACGACAAACAAAAATGATTTAGTATTAGATCCTTTTTTGGGATCAGGAACAACAGCTACAGTGGCAAAAAAATTAGGAAGAAATTACTACGGGATTGAAAAAGAAAAAACTTATTTTAAAGCAGCTGAGCAAAGATTAAAGAAAACAAAACCTATAAAAGATGATTTTTTAGATACTTTGCAAAACGGTAGATCTAAGCCTAGAATACCTTTTGGATCATTGGTTGAATTAGGAATAATTAAACCAGGCACTACTATTTTTGATAATAAAAAGAAAATCAGTGCAAAAATTATGGCTGATGGCAGTATCAAACATGCTCAAACTGAAGGCTCAATCCATAAAGTAGCAGCTACAATTTTAGGTGCTGAAAGCTGTAATGGATGGACCTATTGGCATTATAACTTGAATGGAAACGCAGTTCCTATCGATCATTTAAGACAAAGATTAATTTCTAATAGTTAGTTTTTATATATTTTGCCCAAATAGCTCTCTAAAAACTTTTTGTTTTGTACTAATCTTTTCAAAAAGAAGTTTCTTACTAATATATTTAAGGGATTAGATAAATGAAAAGCAAATTGATTAAATTTTGAGCGATTATTTACCATCTTTATTTTATCAACTCTATTTCTAAAAAAATTACTTTCAGTGCTATTCTCAATATTCTCAAATAATTCATATGCACCTTCTATAGATTGTGATGCACCTTGAGCAAATGATGGTGGAAAAGCAAAAAAGGCATCTCCTATTAAATGAATATTATTATTATTAACCTCAAAAAAATCATTACTCACAAATACTGGGTATATCTTTAAATCATTAATACTATTAAAAAATTCCTTATTTAAGTGCGGAACTTTTTCTAAAATCTTTTTAGTAAAATTATCGTCTTTAAACAACGAGAAATTTTTTTGCTCACCCTCTGTAAGTTGATATTTCATTACGGCTATAAAGTTTAAATCTCCATCAGGAGATACTGGATAAATAACATAGTGAAAATTTGAACCTAAAAACAACGAGATGTTTTTTTTATCAGCGATGTTTGAAGAGCTTGATATTATTCCTCTTATGGCTAACGTATCATCAAATTTTGGTTGAATTTGATTTTTTGATAACAGATTTTTACTCTTTGAAAAGACACCATCTGAAATAATTAAATAGTCAAATTCATATGCCTCATTATTTTCAAAAGCGATTTTAACGATTTGATCTTGTTGTTCTATCTTTGAAATAGTGTGGTTAAATCTTATTTCTTTTTCTAAATCCTTTTTTAAAAAATTGATAAGTGATGATCTTTTAAGAGTAGTATATTTATAATTTTCAGTATTAAAATCTGATATATTTAACTCACATATCTTATTAGAATTTTTAACTGAGTAAAAATTGATTTTGTCTGGATTAAATTTCTCATGATTTTCTAATTTATCAAACTGAATTTTATTTAAAAGTTTGATGCTGTTGACAGATAATTGAATTCCATAACCTTCTTTCAAATCGATTAAGCTATTTCTTTCAAAGATAGTTACTTGATACTTTTCATTTCTCTTAAATAAATTCGCAATGAATAGCCCTGAAATACCAGCACCAATTACAGCTACTTTTTTCATTATTTCTTTTCTAAATATTTAACAACTTTCTTAGTGAATGTTGGAAGAATATAATTATCCAATTTTCTTTTATCAAACCAATAAGATGAGGGAAATCTTTTCGCATTTTTGAGATATTCAATTTTTATGTTCATATTCATATTTGACATTTTGAAATTAAGATTTTCATTAAAATCTTTTGGGTTAGAAAGCTCTACCATCGGGAAAATTGCTAAATTTTTTAGAAAGTTAAATCTTGTATTTTTTACTAGCAAGTATTTTTGATTTTTTTTATAAACTTTAAGAATAAAATATTTTTCTTTATTCCTTTTTGTAATTTTAGCTAAATAAAAATCTTTCTTCTTATAAGATTTACAATTTTTTGGGATAGGACACTCGCTACATTCAGGGTTTTTTGGTTTACATATCATTGCTCCTAATTCCATTAAAGCTTGAGCATAATCACTTGCTCTTGATGAAATTCCAAAAATAGATTTTTTTTCTATTAGATTGTCTTTTTGTATTTCATTATCTTTTTTTAAATAAAGATATCTTTTCAAAACCCTTTCAATGTTTCCATCTAAAGGGATATATGATTTATTAAAGGCAATAGCTAAAATTGCATTAGCAGTGTAATTGCCGATACCAGGTAGAGATATTAAATCCTCATAATTATTTGGAATTTCTCCATGATATTTACTAATTATGATTTTAGCAGTTTTTTTTAGATTTCTTGCTCTTGAATAATATCCAAGACCCTCCCAAAGTTTCATCAATTCTCTATCTGGGATCTTTGAAAGTTTTTTAAGATTTGGAATTTTATTTATAAATCTATTAAAATAAGGAATTACAGTTACAACTTGTGTCTGCTGCAACATGAATTCACTTACCAGTGTATAATAATGTTTTTTTGATTGTGAAACATTTTTTCGCCACGGTAATGTTCTCTTATTTAAATCATACCAATTAAGAATTTTTTTTGTTATTATATTTTCTTTCATATGCAATTTAAAAATAATAGTAAGCAGAGATTTAAGAGCATTCAAGGGTTAAGATCCTTTAAAGACACTTTGCCAAAAAATATTAAAAAGCTTATAAATAAAAGAGGTCATATTTTTTCAGAAACACTCAATAATTGGAAACATATCGCTGGGGAAGATTTGTTTAAAGTTTGTTATCCAAAAGCTTACAGAAGTTCAAACAAATTTGGAGTTAGCACTTTACTGATAATGGTCAAGCGCGGTCATGAAATTGAGCTTGAATATTCCAAAAAAAAAATTATGGATAAGATGAATTTTTTTTTTCAAAATCAAGTCGTAGAAAGAATCAAGTTCAAAAGTTTTAATGATGAAAAATCAGATAACAAAGAGAACGAGCCTCAGCCCCATGGGACAAAAAATAGATTTGAAAAAAAACTTACAAATGTTGAAAATGAAAGCGTAAAAAAATCTTTAATTGAATTAACAAAAGTATTTAAAACAAGATGAAAAAAATTTTCTTATTTCTATTTTTATTTTTATGTTCATTAAATAATGTTAGTGCAGAACCAGTAAGAATAGTCTCGGGTGATGAAAAAGCTAAGATTACGATAATCGCATATGAGTCTCTTACTTGTAGTCATTGTGCGACTTTTCATAAAGATGTTTATCCACAACTCAAAAAAGACTATATTGATACAGGTTTGGTGAAAATTGAATTTAGACACTTCCCTCTTGACGTTGCCGCTTTTAATGCATCTAAAATTTCACAGTGCAATCAGAATGAAAGTTTAAGAATTTTAGAGAGTCTTTATTTAAATCAACAATCTTGGATTAAGGGAAGTACAGTAGAGGAAGTTAATGACAATTTAAAAAAATTTCTTAAAAGTGAAGGTTTTAATTTAGATTTTGAAAAGTGTATTAATAATCAAGAAATAGAGGATTTTGTATTAAATGATCGTATTGAAGGAACGAAAAATTTTAAAGTAAATGCTACTCCTACGATAATTATCAACAACGAAAAGTTCGAAAAAACCCTTAATTACAAAAATTTAAAAAAAACTTTAGAAAAACTGATATAAGTTAGCTTATGGAGTTTAAAAAAATCCATTTGAATGGATTTAAGTCTTTTGCGGATAAAACCAACTTTTTAATTGAGGATGGTTTAACGGGTATAGTGGGTCCAAATGGATGTGGAAAATCAAATATCGTAGAGTCTCTTAGATGGGTGATGGGGGAAACATCAGCCAAAAGTATGCGAGGATCAGGAATGGAAGACGTTATATTTTCTGGAACTTCAAACAAACCATCAAAAAATATTGCTGAAGTTTCTGTTCAACTTGTAAATGAGAAAAATGAGGGTCCAATTCAATTTAGAGAACTTAATGAAATTAATATAAGAAGAAAAATAGAAAAAGATAAGGGATCAAAATTTTATATCAACGATAAAGAAGTAAGAGCTAGAGATGCTCAAATGTTTTTTGCTGATTTATCGACTGGCGCTCATTCTCCCTCAATGATCAGTCAAGGACGTATAGGTGCACTTGTTACAGCAAAACCCACTGATAGAAGAGCTATATTAGAGGAAGCAGCAGGGATTTCTGGTTTACATGTTAGAAGACATGAGGCCGAATTAAGATTGAATGCAGCTGAAAATAATTTGAAGAGAGCCGATGAACTTAGAAGACAACAAGAGAAGCAATTGGCTAATCTTCAAAAACAAGCTGAGGAGGCAAACAAATACAAAAATATATCGAATGAAATTAAGAAAATAGAGGCGGGTTTATATTATTTAAAACTTTTGGAAATTGATAAAGAAATAAAAGTTGAAAATGAAATTAACACAGAGGCAGAAGGAGAAGTAAGTGATTATAATACAAAAATTTCTGATTTTGAAAATTTGATTAAAATGGAGACAGACAAGGTCTTGCCTTTGAGAGAAAAAAATATTGAAAATTTATCTAAGATTCAAAGACTGAACTTAGAACTTCAAAATCTAGATGAGGAAAACACAAGAATTCAAGACGAAATTGAAAATATCAAAAAATCTCTTCAAACACTTGATGACGATATCAATAGAGAAAAAGGAATAGTCATCGATGCAAACTCAAATGAAAAAAGGCTTAAAGAAGAAAAAAATGAACTTATAGAAATTGATTCAAAATATTATGAAACAGAGAAAAATTCTAACACTGATTTAGATAACATAAAAAATAAATTAGATAGTGAGATTGATCAAATTAAAGAACTAATCAACTTAAAAAAAAATCAAGAGGCAATAGATGTAATAAATGATTTTAAAACGATTATTGAAGAGTATGCAGATAGTTACAGTAAAAATCAAAACATTAAAAATGAGTCTATAAAAAGAAAAGAAAGAATTGATATTATTGATCAAGAAATTAAAAGCTGGAAAAATTTATTATCGAACTCTGAAAAAATGGTAGCTGAGCTTTCAGATAGAAAAAATAAACTAAACTCACAACTAGAAAAACTAGACAATCAACCCAAATTACAAGCTGAAAAAAAAGGTCAGATTTCTGAGGGATTAAGAATTTCTGAAAAAGAAAAAAATGAAAGTGAAACAATCATTAACACCACAGATGAAAAAATTGAATCTCTAAGAGCTCAATTAAATGAAATACAAGAACAATCTATTCAAATTAGAGAAAGGAAAGCTAGTTCCGGAGCAACCATAGAAGGATTAAAAAAAAGAAAAATGGATTTAATAGACCGGATAAACTCAGAATTGAATCTTACTGAGGAAAATATTTTAGAAAATTCAAATTTATATGGTGCGGAAGAACTTCCTGACGCTGTCAATCAGGAAGATCTATTAGATAAAAAAAAGCAAGAGAGAGAAAAATTAGGATCTGTTAATTTAAAAGCTGATGAAGAAACAAATAAATATGAAACTGAGATAAAAAAAATGGAACAAGACAGAGTAGATCTGGTCACAGCAATTATGAAATTAAAAAGTAGTATAAATGAATTAAATCAAAAGGGCAGAGAAAGATTAATTGACGCTTTTGAGAAGGTTAATAGAAAGTTCAACGAGGTATATACTAAATTATTTAATGGGGGGAATGCAAAATTAGAACTTGTTGACTCAGATGACCCCTTAGAAGCAGGTTTAGAAATGTTAGTAAGTCCTCCTGGAAAAAGATTACAATCTATAACTTTATTATCAGGTGGAGAACAAGCTTTAACAGCGCTATCTTTAATTTTTGCCGTATTTCTTACAAACCCATCTCCTATTTGTGTTTTAGATGAAGTAGATGCTCCTTTAGATGATGCTAACGTTACAAGATTTTGTAGCTTGTTAGAGGAGTTGATAAAGATAACAAATACTAAATTTGTAATTGTTACTCATCATGCTCTGACAATGTCAAAAATGAACAGACTTTATGGGGTTACAATGCCTGAGAAAGGGATAAGCCAACTGGTAGCAGTTGATCTTCAAAAGGCTGAGAGCATGGTCGCCTAAAAACACAACTGAAATGTCAAAGGACCCTTTTAAAACTCGCTTAGAAATTGCAAAAAAGAAGATTTCAAAAAGGAATTTGGGCAATAAAAAACATAATGCATCCCCAATAGGTAGTGCTTTTAAGCTTAGTACTGAGCTTATATCTGCTGTTGCCGTAGGGACAATTATTGGGTTTATTTTAGACAAGACCTTTGGTACTAAACCTTGGTTAATTTTAATTTTCTTTTTTGTAGGTGTAATAGCTGGAATTTCCAATGTAATTAAATCTGCAAAAAAGATGCAAGATAGATAAATTTATGGCTACAAACCCAATGACACAATTTGAAGTTTATAGAATTGGTCCAGAAGTGAAAATTGGTGCTTTTGATATTTCATTCACAAATGCAAGTTTGTTTATGGTTATTAGCACACTTGCAATCTTACTAATTTTTAATTTAGGGTCTAAAAAAAATACAATAATTCCAAATAAAATTCAGCTTCTTGCAGAATTAAGTTATACGTTCGTGTCTAAAATGATTAGCGATACAGCTGGTACTAAGGCTAAACCTTATTTTTCATTTATTTTTTCATTATTTATGTTCGTACTTTTCTGTAACATGTTTGGTATGATACCCTACACATTCACAGTTACTAGCCATATAATAGTTACGTTTGTTCTTGCAGCGTTTATTTTTATAAGTGTAACAATTATAGGATTTAT
>CACPEI010000005.1 GCA_902632875.1 uncultured Pelagibacteraceae bacterium | reverse complement strand
TAGGCCTCAAAAATTTGATGACCTTATTGGCCAAGAGGTTGTGACTGAGACCATTAAGAATTCAATTAAATCCAATAAAACTCCTAACGCTTATTTGTTCACAGGTATAAGAGGAGTTGGAAAAACTACTGTTGCTAGAATAGTAGCTAAATCTCTCAATTGTTTAAATGGTTTTGAAAATAATTGTGAGGATAAATGTGAAAATTGTGATGCCATAACAAACTCAAGACACATTGATGTTTTAGAGATGGACGCTGCTAGCAAAACAGGTGTTGATGATGTTAGGGATTTAATAGAATTTTCAAGATATGGGCCAACTTCATCTAAATACAAAATATTTATTATAGATGAGGTCCATATGTTAAGCAAACAAGCCTTTAACGCTTTATTAAAAACTTTAGAGGAGCCTCCAGAATACTTAAAATTTATTTTTGCTACAACAGAAATAAAGAAAATTCCGATCACAGTGGTATCAAGATGTCAACGATTTGACTTATCAAGGGTTAAATCATCTGAACTTTTTCAGTTTATCAAGAAAATTAAAGATAAGGAGATGGGCAAAATAAATGATGATGCATTGATTTAGTAGATCAAATTAAAAGTGTTACTCAGGAAAAAAATATTAATCCAATCAGAGACACAGAAATAAAGATAGAAAAAAAGGACACAATTATCTCATTTGATCAACTGATAAAAATATGTAGTGATAAAAAAGAAATGAAATTAAAATACGAGTTAGAAAAAAATGTAAATTTAGTTGGTTTCTATAAAAATAGAATAGAAATATCTTTCAATGATAATTTAGATAAAAATTTTGTAAAAGAATTATCTGTTAAATTATTTGAATGGACCGGTAAAAGATGGATAATCACTTTTAGTAAAACTAAAGGTGAATTATCAATTCGAGAAAAAAAACAAAAAGAGAAATTTCAATTAATTAATAAAGCAAAAAAAACAAAATTATATGAAGATGTTTTAAAAAATTTCCCTGACGCAAAACTAAAAGATGTTATTATAAATGATGATGAGGAGGATCGCTAATGACTGATTTTAATAAAATTTTGAGTAAAGCAAAAGAACTTGAGGCAAAAATGAAGGAAAGCCAAGAAAAGATTAAGAAAATTAGAGCAGAAGGTGTTGCTGGCTCTAATTCAATTAAAGTAATTCTTGATGGAGAGGGCGAAATGCAAAAAATTGAAATTTCAGATGAATTACTCAAAGAGGACAAGACAATTATAGAAGATTTGATAGTTGCGGCTCACAATAATGCAAAACATCAACTAAAAAATAAAACTTCTGAAGAAATTTCTAAAGCAACAGGTGGATTTGGAATTCCTGGATTTAAGTGGCCTCTATAAATGCAGAATATAAGTGAGATTGATGATCTAATTAAACTGATCTCAAAACTTCCAGGTTTAGGACCAAAATCTGCAAAAAGAATTGTTTTGAAATTAATTAACAATAGAGATGAGCTTGTAAAACCATTAGCTAACACTTTAGCCCAAGTTTATAAAAATGTTACAAGGTGTAAATCATGTGGTTCATTGAAGTCAAACGTAAGTGGATGCAATAATTGTGAAAATATAAGAGAAAAATTTGATAAGATTTGTGTTGTTGAGGATGTAGCCGATCAATGGTCTATTGAAAATTCTAATATCTTTAAAGGTTACTTTCACATCTTGGGTGGCACAATATCATCTATTGGTCAAAAAAGAGAAGATCTATTAATTGATTCTTTAGTAGAAAGAGTTAAAAAAGATGAAATTTCTGAAGTAATATTAGCAACTAGTGCAACGGTTGAAGGTCAGACAACTGCTTATTATATTCAAGATAGTTTAAAGTCTTTAGATGTTAAAATCACAAAATTAGCCCAGGGATTACCAGTAGGTGGCGAAATTGAAACTTTGGATGATGGTACTTTATTCTCTGCTTTTAAAAACAGATCAGAATTAAATTCTAATTCAGGTTAATCTTTTTTTTTAGCCTGTTTAAGTGCAGAAGTGGCTCAGTATATCCAGAAGGTTGCTCTTTTCCTTTAAAGATTAAATCACATGCTGCTTTGAACGCAATAGAGTTATCAAAATCGTCACTCATATTAACGTAATTTTTGTCTTCTTTATTTTGTTTATCAACTACCTTTGCCATCTGCTTCATTATTTCAATAACTTGTATTTTTGTAGTAATTCCATGATGCAGCCAATTTGCTATATGTTGAGATGAAATTCTAAGTGTAGCACGATCCTCCATTAAAAAAGTATTACTCCTATCTGGCACTTTTGAGCAACCAACACCTTGGTCAATCCATCTAACAACATAGCCTAACAAAGTTTGAGCAGAATTAGAAATTTCAGTATTAATCTCATCAACTGACCAGTTAGGTCTGTTTGCAACTGGTATAGTTAGAAGATCATCTAATTTTGCAGAAGGTCTTGAAGCTATATTTTTTTGAACATCAAAAACATTTACTTGATGATAATGAAGAGCGTGCAAGGAAGCAGCAGTTGGTGATGGTACCCATGCGCAATTAGCACCTGCTTTAAGATGTCCTATTTTTTCATTTAACATTTTTTTCATCTCATCTGGAGCAGCCCACATACCTTTTCCAACAGCAGCAATACCAGAAAACCCACATTTTAAACCTATATCAACATTATTATTTTCATAGGCCTCAATCCATTTTGAAGACTTCATATCGCCTTTTTTAATCATTGGACCAGCTTCCATCGAGGTGTGCATTTCATCCCCAGTTCTATCAAGAAAACCTGTATTTATAAAAAAAACTCTATTTTTTAATGCCCTGATGCACTCTTTTAAATTTGCCGATGTTCTTCGCTCCTCGTCCATTATACCACATTTAATATCGTATTTATTTAATCCTAGTATTTCCTCAACCTTTGTAAAAATTAGATCTGTAAAAGCACATTCATCTGGACCATGCATTTTTGGTTTAACAATATAAATAGAACCTGCACGAGAATTTCTTCTTTTTTTTAAATCATGAAGAGCGGCAGCAGATGTTATAAAAGCATCCATAATTCCTTCTGGTACTTCAGTTCCATCTTTCAAAAGTATTGAAGGATTAGTCATTAGGTGCCCAACATTTCTAACTAACAGTAGACTTCTTCCGTGAAGCTTGAGGCCTTTACCATCTCGAGAAATATAACTTCTATCAGGATTTAATTTTCTTTCTAGATTTTTACCATTTTTCTCAAATAGAATTTTTAAATCTCCTTTCATTAAACCTAACCAGTTTCTATAACAGATAACTTTATCTTCAGCGTCAACGGCAGCAACACTATCTTCATTATCGCAAATTGTTGAAACAGCAGACTCGGCTATTACATCACTAATACCGGCTATATCATGTGCAGCGCTGAACGCTTTCGGATTGATTATTATTTCAAAATGAAGATTGTTATTTTTTAGTATGATTGCACTAGGTTTATTTATATCACCTCTATGTCCAATAAATTTATTTTGTTCCTTTAATTTGTACTCGATATCATCTTTTAGAATAATTAGATTTGATTTAAATATTTTAAAACCAGATATATTCTTCCAACTCGTACCATTTATAGGAAAGTGTATATCAAAAAATTCTCTTACATATTTTATAACTTCTTGACCTCGGTTTGGATCATATCTTTCTCCTCCACCTTCCTCAGACTCTATTATGTCAGTTCCATATAAACTATCATATAGGCTTACCCATCTTGCATTTGCTGCATTTAGAGCATATCTAGCATTCATTATCGGAACAACTAGTTGTGGTCCTGCTATTGAAGATATTTCTTCGTCTACATTTGAAGTTTCAATTTTAAAATCTGGCCCAACATCTCTAAGATAGCCAATCTCTTTTAAAAACTTTTTATATTCTTCAATTTTAATTTCATTTCCTTTATTTTTTATATGCCACTCGTCAATTTTTTTTTGTATGTCTTCTCTAATCTTAATTAACTCTTTATTCTTTGGAGATAACTCATGAACGCATTTATCAAATCCTAACCAAAATTTTTCGGGCTCTATATCTGTTCCTTTTAAGAGCTCTTCATTAACAAAATCAAGTAACTCTCTTGAAATTTTAAGATTATTTACATCTATATAATTTTTTTTCATATTATATTTTCTTAAACTCCTGTAAAATTAAGTCAAATTATTAATAGTAGCAAGGTCATTATATTGTCATTTTTTAAATCTATGAAATAATCTTGGTAAATGAAAAATTATCTAAATTTTGAAACAGAAATAAAAGACCTTGAAAACGAACTAGAGAAACTTAAAGACCCATTTAATGAGAGTGGTTTATCTGAAGTAAACACTAAAAAAATCTCAGAGATCCAAAACGAAATAGATAAAAATTTAAAATCTTTATATTCAAAACTTGATCCATGGCAAACAACTATGGTTGCAAGACATGAAGATAGACCTAAATCTAAATTTTTTATTGATAATCTATTTGAGGATTTTATTCCTTTGTCTGGTGATAGACATTATGGAGAAGATAGATCTGTTTTAACAGGTTTTGCAAAATTTAATGGTCAATCAGTTTTAGTAATCGGTCAGGAGAAAGGCGAGGATCTAGACAGCAGGATTGATAGAAATTTTGGAATGATGAGACCTGAAGGTTACAGAAAAACAATTCGTTTAATGGAGCTAGCTGATAAGTTTAAAATTCCAATAATTTCTTTTATTGATACACCTGGTGCGTATCCTGGGGTTGGTGCTGAAGAAAGAGGGCAAGCAGAAGCAATAGCAAAATCAATAGAATGTTGCATGAAATTAAAAGTGCCTACTTTAGCAATTATAATTGGTGAGGGAGGATCAGGAGGTGCAATAGCACTGGCCTCTTCAAGTAAAGTTTTAATGTTAAAGAATGCAATTTATTCTGTAATCTCCCCAGAAGGGTGTGCTACAATATTATGGAGAGATCCAAAAAAAATGCTAGACGCCGCAAAAGCGATGAAACTTTCTTCAAAAGATTTATTAGAACTCGAGATAATAGATGAAATTATTGATGAGCCGCCTGGTGGTGCTCACCGAGATAAAAATTTGATTTTAGAGAATGTACGTTTATCATTAATCAAAAATTTAAATCACTTTAATTCTATGACACATGAAGAAATTTTTGAAAATAGAAAAAATAAGTTTTTAAGAATTGGAAGAAATAAAGGCTTTATCGAAAATATTGATGAATTAAGTTCTTTGACCCATGTTCAAAATGATTACTCGAAAATTTTTCAACAAAATAAAAAAACAATTTTTGCTTTTGTTATAATATTCATTTCAATATTTTTGGTTTCTATTTTTTTATAATGAGCCACAGCAACGTTTAAATTTTTTTCCGGATCCACAAAAACAAGGTTCATTCCTACTCATTTTTTTCCCAATATATTTTGGATCAATTTTAATTGGGTTATTTTTTTTAATCTCTTTAACAGGCTCTTTAACAATTTTTAAATTAAACAAAATTGTAACATAATCGAACTTCAATTTTTCTAGTAAATTTTCAAATAATGTAAATGCCTCTTTCTTATATTCAATTAATGGATCTCTTTGTCCATAAGATCTTAGACCAATTACTTGTCTCAGTTGTTCTAAATACTGAATATGTGATTTCCAATTAAGATCAATACACTGTAAAAAAATTCTCTTTTCAATATCTTTAGCATTTTCATTGCCTACCATATCAACTCTCGCTTTTCTTGCATCTTGAAAAACTGAAAGTATTTTATTTTTAATTTTTTTTTCACTAAGCGAAGAGATATCTTTAAAATCTTCCTCACTTAAATTTTTGCCCACTAATGTTTTAAGTTTATTTATAAATTCATTTGACTTTGGATTTGAAAGATTTTGAGTTTTTAATTGAATGATATTACTTATTATTTCTTGCAGAAAATCTTCAGAATAACTAAAAATATTTTCATTAATAATGGCCTCATCTCTTTGTGAAAATATTACTTGCCTTTGATCATTTAGAACATTATCAAATTTCAAAAGGGTTTTTCTTATATCAAAGTTTCTAGCCTCAACTTTTTGTTGTGCTCTTTCAAGAGCTTTATTTATCCAAGGGTGATCAATGCTTTCCCCATCTTTAAGACCAAGTTTCTCGAGCATATTATTCATAGACTCCGATCCAAATATTCTCATTAAATCATCCTCTAGACTTACATAAAAAATTGAATTTCCTTCATCACCCTGACGACCAGATCTTCCTCTTGCCTGATTGTCTACTCTCCTCGATTCCATTCTTTCTGTTCCGATAACAAATAGTCCACCAAGAGATTTAATTTTTTCTTTATTAATCTTTAGTTCTTCAGTTTGTATTGATCCTTTTTTACCACCTAATTGTATATCAACACCACGCCCAGAAATGCTTGTTGTTATAATAACAGATTTTTCTTTTCCAGCATTTGCAATTATTTCGGCTTCATTCTCATGATTTTTTGCATTTAAAACAGTGTGTGTTATTTTTTCTTTTCTCAACAGATTTGAATAAATTTCAGATTTATTGATGCTTGATGTAAAAATTAAAAGTGGCTGACCTTTTTGATTACACTCTTTTATTTTTTCAATGATTGCAATATTTTTCTCAGTTTCTGTTCTAAAAATTTGATCGTTAAAGTCTTTTCTAATCATTTTATTGTTAGTAGGAATCGTTATAACTGGCAGATTATAAATTTCTAAAAATTCTTGTGCTTCTGTAGCCGCTGTCCCAGTGCATCCACAAATTTTTTTATAAAGTTTAAAATAATTTTGATAGGTTATTGATGCCAATGTTTGATTTTCAACCTGAACATCAATTTTTTCTTTAGCCTCTAAAGCTTGATGAAGACCATCTCCAAATCTTCGACCTTCAAGTATTCTTCCTGTTAGCTCATCTATTATTTTCAAACTATTATCTTTTATTATATAATCTTTACCTTTTTCAAATAAATGATTGGCTCGTAAAGCCTGATTAACATGATGAACTAGATTTAAGTTTTCTGGATCATAAAAATTATTATTTTTTAATATTCCTGCATTTGAAAAAATTTCCTCTACATGATTTATCCCTTCATTTGTTAGGAGAATATTTTTATCTTTTTCATCAATTTCATAATCCTTTTCCTTTAAAAGTTTTACTAATTTATCTATTGCGAGATATTGATCAGTTTTATCTTCAGCCGCGCCAGAAATTACTAATGGGGTTCTTGCCTCGTCAATAAGACACGAGTCTATTTCATCCACAATTGCAAAATGATGTCCTCTTTGTACCATTTCATCTTTAGAATATTTCATATTATCTCTTAAGTAATCAAAGCCAAGTTCACTGTTGGTTGCATAAGTAATATCACAGAAATAATTTTTCTTTCTCTCCTCGTCATTTTGATCATTATTTATAAAGCCTGAGCTTAAACCTAGAAAATTATATATCTTTCCCATTTCTTGAGAGTCTCTTTTAGCTAAGTAATCATTTACAGTCACGATGTGAACTCCTTTTCCTAAAAGAGCGTTAAGATAAGCAGCGAGGGTAATGGTTAAAGTTTTTCCTTCACCAGTTTTCATTTCAGCTATTTTTGACTCATGCAATACAATTCCACCAAGAATTTGAACATCAAAATGCCTTTCATTCCTTATTCTGTAAGATGCTTCTCTTACTAGCGCAAAAGCATCTGGTAAAATTTCATCTAATTTAACATCACTCTTAATTTTTTGTTTTAACTCTTGGGTTTTTAAAGGGAAATCTGAGTCTTTTAAGCTTTTTAAATTCTGTTCTAAAGAATTAATTTTATTCACAATTTTTTGAAGTCTGTCTAATTCTTTTTGATTTGATGATTTTATGAATTTCTTTATAAAGTTTAATGGACTTATCATTAATTTTTGATTTATTATTTACTTATATCCTTTAATATAGTTATTAAATTGATATTTTAAATACTATGGGAATTAATTTACCAAATTTTTTTTCTTCTAAAAGCTCTGAAAAGAGATTAAACCAGTTTCAAGATCTCGACCACATCGATGGTTTGTCTATTTCCACTATTAGCGCTAATTTATATGGCAATAATAGAGATGATTTAGTGATGTTTTATTTTAGAGAGGGTGCAAACTATGCATCTGTATATACACAATCCAAAATAATTTCAGAAAATATTAAGTGGAATTTGGGTTTAAATAGAAAAAAAATATTTGCACTAATTGTAAATACAAGAAATGCCAATTGTTTTACTGGAAAACAAGGTTATAAAAGTCTAGAAAAAATTGCTGATATTGTATCTTCAAAACTTTCAGAAAAACAAAAAGAAGATGAAGATCAACCAAAAAAGATTATATCAAAAGATATCATTTTTGGATGTACAGGTACGATTGGAGAACCTTATCCTGAAGAAAAGATAAAAGCAAAATTATCTGATTTAGTTGAAAAAATTAAATATACACAAAATAAATACATTTGGATGAAGGCTGCTCTTGGCATAATGACAACTGATACTCAACCCAAAATGGCAATGGAAGAGTGCGAAATTGTAAACAGTAAAATCAAAATTTTTGGCGTCGCTAAAGGATCAGGAATGATACAGCCTAATATGGCCACTACACTTGGATATCTATTTACTGATGCCGACATTCCTAACAATATTTTAAATAAATTATTAAAAAAAAATATTTCTTCTACTTTTAATGCAATTAGTTGTGATGGAGATACTAGCACGAATGATATGGTTTCAATATTCTCAACAGGAAAAGCAAAACATGCAAAAATAAAAAATTTAAATGATCCAAGATTAAAAGAATTTGATGAAGCATTAAATAAAGTTTTATTAAATTTAGCCAAAAGAGTTGTACTTGATGGTGAAGGTGCAACAAAATTTATTACAATAAATATTGTAAATTGTAAAATTGAGAACGACGCTAGAAAACTTGCATTTTCAATTGCAAACTCATCTTTAGTGAAAACTGCTATTGCTGGTGAAGATCCTAATTGGGGTAGAATTATTATGGCAATTGGAAAATCTTTAATAAATTTTGATTTAGATAAACTCTCAATCAAATTTGGCAATCACCATATTATCTCAAATGGTAAAATGTCATCCCATTACAATGAGTCTGAATTAAAGAATTATATGAAAAATTCTAATATTGATATTAATGTAGATATTTCTGGTGGTTCAAAAAACTTTACAGCTTATACAATGGATTTAACAAAAAAATATATTGATATAAATGCAGATTATAGATCTTAATTCATATTGAAAAAAATAAATAAATTAATAAATAAAGACTATGATAAAATACAGATTAGTTTGTAAAAATTGTAGCTTGTCTTTTGATAGTTGGTTTGCGTCATCCAATGAGTTTGAAAAATTGAAGAAAAAAAATTATCTCAACTGTCATAAATGTAATTCCACAAAAGTTGAAAAAACTTTAATGGCTCCTAAAATGATAAAAATCAATAATCATTTAAAAATTGATAAAGAAAAAAAGGAGTTAAAAGTAATTAAAAGAAAAATTGTTGAATATCAAAATTTTATAAAAAAGAATTTTGAATATGTAGGAAAAAATTTTGCGTATGAGGCAAGATCTATTCATTACGATAAAAAGAAAAAGAAAAAAGGAATTTATGGCACCGCCTCACTTAATGAAATAAACGAGCTTAAAGAAGAGGGAATAGAAACAAACACCATTCCATGGATTAAAGAAAAAAATAATTAGTCTTTAATAAATTGAGCGATATAATTAACTGATTTATCGTTACTTAAACTCCATAAATCTGTAATTAAATTAAATTTCATACCATCAATTTTTTTTAGTTTCATTTTATTCTTTTTTTGAAAATTAATAAGGTCTTCAGGTTTCACAAATTTTTCCCATTCATGAGTTCCAATTGGTAGCCACCGCATCACATACTCTGCTCCAATTATTGCAAAAAAATAAGACTTTAAAGTTTTGTTTAAAGTTGCAACAAACATAATGCCATTTTTTTTGAGTAATTTTGCACATGCCTTTAAAAAAAAATCTACATTTTCTACATGTTCAATTATTTCCATATTAAGTATTACATCAAATTTAATTTTTGTATTAAATTTTTCTGGTGAGGTACAAATATATTCAATACCTAAATTGCTTTTTTTTGCATGTAATTTTGCTATTTCAATATTCTTTCCAGATGCATCTATGCCTGTCACTTCTGCTCCTAATTTTTTCATTGGTTCTGATAGCAAACCTCCACCACATCCAATATCTAAAACTCTAATTTTTTTTAAAGGCTTATCCTCATTTTTTAATCCAAAAGTTTTTATTATATTTTCTTTAATGTAAGAAATTCTAATGGGGTTAAATTTATGTAGAGGTTTAAATTTTCCCTCAGGATTCCACCATTCTTCAGAAATTTTTGTAAATTTTTCTATTTCTTTTTTATTAATTGTGTTATTTTTCATAAGTAAGTTGACTTTATATTCAACATGTATTTTATCAATAAATTTTAAACTTTAGAAAATATATTATCATGAAAATTGTGGTATTAAAATTTGGTGGCACATCAGTTGGTTCAGTAACAAAAATAAAAAAAGTTGCGGAAATTATAGCTAACTATAGAAAAAAAAATTTTAATGTCATAGTTGTTTCCTCAGCTATGAGCGGTGTGACAAATGATTTAATTAGTAAATCACAGAAAATTTGTCAAAATTTTTCAGATTCAGAACACGATGTATTAGTTTCTTCAGGAGAGCAAGTTGCTTGTTCTTTAATCGCTGGAAGACTTATACATAAAGGTTTTAAGTCTAGATCATGGTTAGCTTGGCAAATTCCTATCTTAACCGATGGTCCTCATAAGTATGCAAGGATAAATAATTTGTATAAAAATAAATTGATTAAATATCTTAAAGACGGTGGAATTCCCATAGTTGCTGGTTTTCAGGGAATAAATTCCTCTGGGAGAGTTACTACAATTGGTAGAGGTGGATCAGATGCAAGTGCTATTGTTTTAGCGAAGTTTTTTAAAGCTCATAGATGTATAATTTACACCGATGTTGAGGGAGTTTATACCACAGATCCAAATAAATTGAAAAAAGCTAAAAAAATAAAAGTTATATCTTATGAAGAAATGCTTGAGATGGCCTCACTAGGAGCTAAAGTGATGCAACCGGTTTCTATACAAGATGCTAGACTTAATAGAATTGATATTGAAGTCAAATCCACATTTTTAAACAAGCAAGGTACTTTAATAACAAAAAGATCAAATATAATTAATAATAGAATTATTACAGGAATTTCATCAACACATAACGATGCTAAAGTATCTTTGCTGGGTGTAAAAGATAAGCCAGGCGTGGCGGCTTCGATATTTAAACCGTTATCAAAAAATTTAATTAATGTTGATATGGTTGTGCAAAACATTTCTTCTAATGGAAAAGAAACAGATTTAACTTTTACGATTAAAAATGAAGATCTTAATAAAACAAAAAAAACAATTAAAGAAAATGAAAATATTAACTTTAGAAAATTATTATTTAAAAAAGGTGTTTCAAAAATTTCTATAATTGGTGTCGGTATGATTACTACTCCGGGTGTAACTTTTAGAATGTTTCAAGCTCTGGCAAATGAAAAAATCAATATCCAAGTTATTTCAACCTCCGAAATAAAAATTTCTGTTTTAATAGATACGAAAGATGTGAAAAAAGCTTTAAATGTTTTGCATAAAGAGTTTAAGTTAGAAAGGTAAGATGAGCATTAGACCATATAGAGATATAAAAAGAAAAAAAACAAAAGTAATAAATGTTGGTAAAGTGAAAATAGGAGGCGATAATCCTATATCGGTCCAATCAATGACTAACACTCTAACTACTGATATAAAAAAAACCATAATTCAAATTAATGAAATTCAAAGTGAGGGCGCTGATTTAGTCAGGGTTTCTTGTCCAGATGAAGAATCATCAAAATCTTTAAAAGAAATTACGAAGCATGTTGATATACCAATAATTGCTGACATTCATTTCCACTATAAAAGAGCAATCGAGGCTGCTGAAAATGGAGCTAGCTGTCTTAGAATTAATCCAGGGAACATAGGAGATGAAAAAAAAATTCACGATGTTCTACAAGCGGCAAAAAATAATGGTTGTTCAATTAGAATTGGAGTAAACGCAGGATCTCTTGAAAAAGATATTTTAGAAAAATTTAAAGAGCCATGTCCTGAAGCTTTAGTTGAAAGTGCTCTAAGAAATATTAAGATTTTAGAGGATAAAGATTTTTTTAATTTTAAAATAAGTGTAAAGTCCTCTGATGTTTTTTTATCAATTGGGGCCTACAGACAACTTTCAAATATTTGTGATTATCCCCTTCATCTAGGAATTACTGAGGCAGGAAGCTTCATTCCAGGAAGTATAAAATCATCTATAGGAATAGGATCTCTTTTATTAGACGGAATAGGCGACACAATTCGAATTTCTCTATCTGATGATCCGGTAAAAGAAGTCAAAATTGGTAATGAGATATTGAAATCTTTAAATTTAAGAAACCGTGGTGTAAAGATAATTTCATGCCCTTCATGCGCTAGGCAAGGATTTGAAGTAATAGATACAGTAAAAATTTTAGAAAAAAAACTATCACACATAAAAACACCCATCACATTATCTATTATTGGTTGTGTTGTGAATGGACCTGGCGAAGCTGCTCAGACAGATATCGGCATCACGGGAGGCAAAAAAGGCAGTAACATGCTTTACTTATCTGGTGTTCAATCTCAAAAAGTTTTGACTAAGGATATGATTAATAAAGTAGTTCTTGAAGTTGAAAAAAAAGTATCTGATTTAAAAAATAGCTAAAATGATTCCACAAAAAACAATCGAGGAATTAATCAATAAACATAAAATTTTAGAAAAAGATCTTGCCTCTGGAAAAATTGATAAAAAGATATTTGCAGAAAAATCTAAAGAGTATGCTGATCTGAATGAAATAGTAGAAAATGCAATAGAATATATAAATTTTGAGAAAGAAAAATTGGAACTAGAAAAAATTTTGAATGATCAGAGTTCAGATGAGGAACTTATTAAAATGGCAGAAGGTGAGATGAACCAACTTTTATCAAAACATCGAAGTAATGAAAAAAAATTGAAATTATTTTTGTTACCTAAAGATGAGGCAGATAAAAAAAATGCTATTCTTGAAATAAGAGCTGGTACGGGCGGCTTAGAGGCAAGTTTGTTTGCATCAGACCTTTTTAAGATGTATGAAAAAATAAGTCATAAAAAGAAATGGTTTGTAGAATTAATCTCTATCTCCAAAAGTGAGGCTGGAGGTCTTAAAGAAGTTATTGCTTCTATAAAAGGTACCAATATCTATTCTACTTTAAAATACGAAAGTGGTGTTCATAGAGTTCAAAGAGTTCCAGACACAGAGACGCAAGGTAGAGTACACACTTCTGCTGCTACCGTTGCTGTTCTACCGGAAGCAGAGGAAGTTGATTTAAAAATAAATGAGTCTGATCTTAGAATAGATGTTTTTAGAGCTGGTGGTCCTGGAGGTCAATCGGTCAACACAACAGATAGTGCCGTCAGAATAACTCACGTTCCAACAGGTATATCTGTCTCTCAACAAGATGAAAAATCTCAACATAAGAACAAGGCAAAGGGTATGAAAATATTAAGGGCAAGATTGTATGAATTAGAGAGACAAAGAATCGATCAAGAAAGATCCAAAGATAGAAAAAGTAAAATTGGTACTGGGGATAGATCTGAAAGAATTAGAACGTATAATTTTCCACAAGGACGAGTAACCGACCATCGAATAAATTTAACTTTGCATAAATTGGATGAATTTTTAGAGGGAGAAGCATTTGATGAGGTAATTGAGTCTTTAACTCTTAGAGATCAGGAGGAAAGTTTAAACAACTTATAAATTATGAATATTTTAGAAGCACTAAATAAAGGAAGTGCAAAATTAAAAAGTAATAATATTAATAGCTTCCAGCTTGATAGTGAAATCCTATTATCAGAAATAATTCAAAAAGATAGAAAGTTCCTTATTTTGAACTACGATAAAGAATTAAAAAAAAAAACTTTAGAAAATTTTGATGACTTAATTAGTCAGAGATCAAAAGGAAAACCAATAGCATATTTGACTAAAAAAAAAGGTTTTTGGAAAGACATCTTTGAAATTACGAGTGATGTTTTAATACCCAGGCCTGATACAGAAATAATTATAGAGGAAGTTTTAAAAATAACTAAAAATAAAAGAAATTTAAAGGTTCTAGATATAGGAGTAGGATCTGGCTGTATATTATTATCTTTATTAAGAGAAAAAAAAAATTTTACTGGTGTAGGGATAGATATTAGTAAGAAATGTATAGATTTATGTAGGAAAAATAGTTTAAAACTTGGTTTCAATAAAAAAGTAAAATTATTCAATTCAGATGTTGACAATTTTAATTATGGCAAATATGATTTAATTGTCTCAAATCCTCCATATATTAAAAGTTGTGATTTAAAATATTTGGATAGAGATGTTGTTGATTTTGAGCCAATAACTGCGTTAGATGGTGGAACAAATGGTTTGTCAAACATCTTAAAAGTTATAAACAAATCATCTGAGCTGATTAAGATTAAGGGAAAGTTAATTTTAGAGATTGGATTTGGCCAGAAAAATGATGTTAAAAGAATACTAGTAAATAGAGGTTTTTATATAAATAAAATAGTAAAAGATTTTTCCAATAATGATCGATGTATAATAAGCACTAAACTGTAAATAAAATTAAATATGGTTACCTTTAGAAACAATAACAGACGAAATAATTTTAGAAGAAACGATAGAAGCTTTAAATCCAATGGAGATAGGAGTAAGTTTAATAATTTCTCTAGTAGTGATAATTTTCAGAGAAAGTCACCAGGAAGAAATAATCATAATGCGCCAAAATTAATTGAAAAATATAATAATTTAGCAAGAGAGGCACTCTCAAGCGGAGATAAAATATTGTCAGAAAATTATTTTCAACATGCTGATCATTTTACACGGATATTAAGTGAGCAAGAAAATCTCAAAAAAAAAAGATTTAACGAAAATCTTTCTTCGAAAAGTATAACTGAAGAAAAAGTAGATGATAAGAATACTCAGTTAAGTGATAATTCTGAGGAAAATTCTGGTAGCACATCTCAAAATGAGATAAATTAATTTAAACCGATTATTTTTTCAGATTTTAATACATCAAGCTTTATTTTTTTTGTTTCAAATAACTCTCGATCCTTTCCTTTTAACGCTTTACCAGAAGGAAGCTTTAATTTTTGAGAATTTATTTTCTTTCCATTAACTATTACTTCATAATGAAGGTGTGGACCTGTACTTTTTCCTGTTGAACCAACATAACCAATTGTTTGTCCTTGTTTTACTCTCACTCCACTTCTAATACCTTTAGCAAATTTTGACATATGAGCATAAACAGTTTGATAAGTTGAGTTATGACGTATAACAACACAATTTCCACCTCCGCCACACCAACCTGCTTTTTTAACAACACCATCACCTGAGGCCATTATAGGTGTGCCCATTGGTGCAGCAAAATCAGTTCCACGATGCATTTTTGTAAACCCATCGATTGGATGCTTTCTCATACCAAATGGAGAAGATAGTCTTGCACCATTGATCGGAGTTTTCATCAGTGCTTTCTTTACACTTTTTCCATTAATATCATAGTGTCCCTCACTGCCTTTTTTATCAAAGTAATAAAGAGGATTATTTTTTCTACTAAGTTTAAGGTTCGCAAAGAGTATGTTTCCTGTTTCAATAGTTTTACCAGTGTCATCAACAAAAATTTCATACATAATTTGAAAACTGTCTTTCCTTTTAATATCTCGTTGAAAATCAACTTGAAAACCATAAACTCTTGCGAATTCAATGATTATATTTGCCGGTATTCTTTCTTCAACTGCGGATCTGTATAAACTTTTTTGGATGATATTTTCTTTATAGAGAATACTTTTTTTAAGTTTGGTAACAATTGTTTTTTCTTGAAACTCTTCAGCTTTAGTATTCCTTACTAAGTATATTTTTTCAGTATTTGATAGCTGGAAAGTAAATTCTTTGACAATATTTTCTGACTGATCTAATGTAAATTTAATTTTTTGATTAATATTTAATCTATTGAGATTTACTTTTTTTGAGAGTTTACTCTTGATTTCATTAATTTCTTTATCCTCGACAAAATAATCTTCTAAAATACTATCAAAAGTTTCACCAGGTTGTATTTTATGATTAATTTTCTTAAATTTTGGTTCTAAATTATTGAAAACATGGTTAATTGTTTTTTTAAAATAAATATTGTGCAACGTATTTTTATAATTACTGTAAATTTTTTTTTTACTTTGATTGTAATAAGTAGTTGAGATTATCGTAATTAAGACCAATAAGCCTAAAGCCAAAATTTCTGTATTTTTTTTGAAAAGTTGTTTAATTTTATTGACCATTATTATAATTTAGAGAGTATAATTATTAGATGAGCATAGATTGAAAATCAAAAAAAATCCCCCTAAATACGTTGATTTTCAATGATTTTTACACTTTTAAAGGCTTGATTTCCTTTATTTTTAGCCTATAAGCATCGGACTTTCTCAATAAGATTAATAATCAATTAATTATGAGAACCATTGAGCTTGTTGCTCAATTAGCTATTTAAACAGTTAATATTTAAGAAGAGAAGTGTGGACGGTTAAGGTTACCAAAATTTGTCGTACACACTTCAACATTATATAAATTTTATTCTTAGAATTTATATAGAAGCTAGTGTGCGCCGTTTTTAAACTTGAGAGTTTGATCATGGCTCAGAACGTACGCTGGCGGCACGCCTAACACATGCAAGTCGAACGAAGTAGCAATACTTAGTGGCAGACGGGTGAGTAACATGTAGGTATCTTCCCTTTGGCCTGGAATAACACGAGGAAACTTGTGCTAATACCGGATAAGTCTTCACGGAGAAAGCTTTATGCACCATTGGATGAGCCTGCACTTGATTAGTTTGTTGGTAGGGTAATGGCCTACCAAGACTGTGATCAATAGCTGATTTGAGAGGATGATCAGCCACATTGGGACTGAGACACGGCCCAAACTCCTACGGGAGGCAGCAGTGGGGAATCTTGCACAATGGAGGAAACTCTGATGCAGCGATGCCGCGTGAGTGAAGAAGGCCTTTGGGTTGTAAAGCTCTTTCGTCGGGGAAGAAAATGACTGTACCCGAATAAGAAGGTCCGGCTAACTTCGTGCCAGCAGCCGCGGTAATACGAAGGGACCTAGCGTAGTTCGGAATTACTGGGCTTAAAGAGTTCGTAGGTGGTTGAAAAAGTTGGTGGTGAAATCCCAGAGCTTAACTCTGGAACTGCCATCAAAACTTTTCAGCTAGAGTTTGATAGAGGAAAGCAGAATTTCTAGTGTAGAGGTGAAATTCGTAGATATTAGAAAGAATACCAATTGCGAAGGCAGCTTTCTGGATCATTACTGACACTGAGGAACGAAAGCATGGGTAGCGAAGAGGATTAGATACCCTCGTAGTCCATGCCGTAAACGATGTGTGTTAGACGTTGGAAATTTATTTTCAGTGTCGCAGCGAAAGCGATAAACACACCGCCTGGGGAGTACGACCGCAAGGTTAAAACTCAAATGAATTGACGGGGACCCGCACAAGTAGTGGAGCATGTGGTTTAATTCGAAGATACGCGCAGAACCTTACCAACACTTGACATGTTCGTCGCGACTTTAAGAGATTAAAGTTTTCGGTTCGGCCGGACGAAACACAGGTGCTGCATGGCTGTCGTCAGCTCGTGTCGTGAGATGTTGGGTTAAGTCCCGCAACGAGCGCAACCCTCACTTTTAGTTGCCATCATTAAGTTGGGCACTCTGAAAGAACTGCCAGTGATAAGCTGGAGGAAGGTGGGGATGACGTCAAGTCCTCATGGCCCTTACGTGTTGGGCTACACACGTGCTACAATGGTATTTACAACAGGAAGCAAGACGGCGACGTCAAGCAAATCCTTAAAAAATACCTCAGTTCGGATTGCACTCTGCAACTCGAGTGCATGAAGCTGGAATTACTAGTAATCGTGGATCAGCGTGCCACGGTGAATGCGTTCCCGGGTCTTGTACACACCGCCCGTCACACCATGGGAGTTGGTTCTACCTTAAGGCAAGGTTTAAAACCCTTGACCACGGTATAGTCAGCGACTGGGGTGAAGTCGTAACAAGGTAGCCGTAGGGGAACCTGCGGCTGGATTACCTCCTTTCTAAGGATGAGTGAAATTAAAATTTCATTCTAAATAATATACACGGTTAATGTTGACCGTCCTCATTTCTCTTCTTAAAGTTAGTGTTTCTCTTGCATGGGGGCCGGTAGCTCAGTTGGTTAGAGCACACCCTTGATAAGGGTGGGGTCGAAAGTTCGAGTCTTTCTCGGCCCACCAATTTAAGATCATGGGGGGATTAGCTCAGCTGGGAGAGCGCCTGATTTGCATTCAGGAGGTCAGCGGTTCGATCCCGCTATCCTCCACCAAGACACTTAGTTATAAAAAATTGTAAATAAAAATAATAATTAATATCAATATCTATATCCGAACATTAGTAGTGTTATTAGCTAATGTTCATAATAAAAAATTTGATTCAACACAGAATTTTTTTCTGTGCATAAATCAAGCGTTTAAGGGCGTGTGGCGGATGCCTTGGCACTGAAAGCCGATGAAGGACGTGATATACTGCGATAAGTTTCGGGGAGCTGTATGTAAGTTTTGATCCGAAAATTTCCGAATGGGGAAACCCACCACTTTATGTGGTACTTTAAACTGAATAAATAAGTTTAAAGAGATAACCTGGAGAACTGAAACATCTAAGTAACCAGAGGAAAAGAAATCAATTGAGATTCCGTTAGTAGTGGCGAGCGAAAGCGGAACAGGCCAACAATTTTGTTAAAAAAATCTGAATAGTTTGGAAATGCTAACCATAGAGGGTGATAGTCCCGTATGAGTAATGTTTAACAGAATTTTTGAGTAAAGCGGGACACGTGAAATCCTGCTCGAATATAGGGGGACCACCCTCTAAGCCTAAATACTCTTCAGTGACCGATAGTGAACTAGTACCGTGAGGGAAAGGTGAAAAGAACCCCTATTAGGGGAGTGAAATAGAACCTGAAACTGCATGCCTACAATCAGTCGAAGCTCTTTTTAGAGTGACGGCGTACCTTTTGTATAATGGGTCAGTGACTTAATTTATTAAGCAAGCTTAAGCCATCTAGGTGTAGGCGTAGCGAAAGCAAGTCTTAATAGGGCGATTAGTTTAATGAATTAGACCCGAAAACGAATGAGCTTACCATGAGCAGGTTGAAAGCAAGGTAACACTTGCCGGAGGACCGAACCAGTTGACGTTGAAAAGTCTTTGGATGACTTGTGGTAAGGGGTGAAAGGCCAACCAAATTCGTAGATAGCTGGTTTTCCGCGAAAACTATTTAGGTAGTGCGTTGAATAAAAAGATGTTTAGAGGTAGAGCACTAAATGGGCTAGGGGGAAGAGATTCTTACCAAACCTAATAAAACTCCGAATGCTAAACATTGTTCTTCAACAGACAGACTGTGGGTGCTAAGGTCCATGGTCGAGAGGGAAAGAGCCCAGACCACCAGATAAGGTCCCAAAATTATGATTAAGTGTGAAAGGATGTGGAAATTCCTTAACAGCCGGGAGGTTGGCTTAGAAGCAGCCATCCTTTAAAGATAGCGTAACAGCTCACCGGTCTAATAGAGTTTCTGCGCCGAAGATGTAACGGGGCTAAAATCATATACCGAATCTGTGGATTTATAATTTTTTCGAAAATTATAACTGGTAGCGGAACGTTCTGTAAGCCTGTGAAGGGATACCTGTGAAGGATCCTGGAGGTATCAGAAGTGCGAATGCTGACATAAGTAACGATAAAAGAAGTGAAAAACTTCTTCGCCGAAAATCCAAGGGTTTCTGCGCAAGGTTAATCCGCGCAGAGTTAGTCGGCACCTAAGGCGAGGGCGAAAGCCGTAGTCGATGGAAATAAGGTTAATATTCCTTAACCAGATGGAAGTGACGAATCTTGTAAGTTGTGAGTTCTTAATGGATTGAACTTGCCGCGAAAAGGTTCCAAGAAATAGCTCCATCATTAGACCGTACCCTAAACCGACACAGGTGGATTAATAGAGTATATTTAGGCGCTTGAGAGAATGATGTTGAAGGAACTCGGCAAAATGCTTCCGTAACTTCGGAATAAGGAAGACCTTTTTGTAGGCAACTACTTAAAGGTGGCACAAGCCAGGGAGAAGCGACTGTTTATCAAAAACACAGGGCTCTGCTAACACGTAAGTGGATGTATAGGGTCTGACGCCTGCCCGGTGCTGGAAGGTTAATGCGATGGGTGCAAGCTCATTTCTGAAGCCCCAGTAAACGGCGGCCGTAACTATAACGGTCCTAAGGTAGCGAAATTCCTTGTCGGGTAAGTTCCGACCTGCATGAATGGCGTAACGATTTCTCCGCTGTCTCCAACATCAACTCAGTGAAATTGAATTCTCCGTGAAGATGCGGAGTTCGCGTAGTTAGACGGAAAGACCCCGTGCACCTTTACTGCAACTTTACATTGGTGTTAGGAAAAACATATTTAGCATAGGAGGGAGACATTGAAGCAAAGGCGTCAGCTTTTGTGGAGTCATCAGTGAAATACCTCTTTTGTTTTTCTTGATATCTAACTGATAGCCGTTATCCGGCATCAAGACATTGTATGGTGGGTAGTTTGACTGGGGCGGTCGCCTCCCAAATAGTAACGGAGGCGTGCGAAGGTAGGCTCAGAACGGTCAGAAATCGTTCGTAGAGTGCAATGGCATAAGCCTGCCTGACTGTGAGACTGACAAGTCGAGCAGAGACGAAAGTCGGTCATAGTGATCCGGTGGTTCTGAGTGGAAGGGCCATCGCTCAACGGATAAAAGGTACGCCGGGGATAACAGGCTGATACTGCCCAAGAGCTCATATCGACGGCAGTGTTTGGCACCTCGATGTCGGCTCATCACATCCTGGGGCTGGAGCAGGTCCCAAGGGTTTGGCTGTTCGCCAATTAAAGTGGTACGTGAGCTGGGTTCAGAACGTCGTGAGACAGTTCGGTCCCTATCTGCTATGCGTGTAGAAGAATTGAGAGGAGTTGACCCTAGTACGAGAGGACCGGGTTGAACATACCACTGGTGGACCGGTTGTAGCGCCAGCTGCAGTGCCGGGTAGCTAAGTATGGACGAGATAACTGCTGAAAGCATCTAAGCGGGAAACTCACCTCAAAACTAGTTCTTCCTATAGAGCCGTGGTAGACCACCACGTTGATAGGCTGGATGTGGAAGCGCAGTAATGCGTGCAGCTTACCAGTACTAATAGCTCAATTGGCTTGATTTATGCACTGAAAAAAATTTTATTCTAGATCTATTGATTAACTTGAATTTGATACAGTTATAAACTTGAATATGTTTATAATTTTAAAAATCTAAATTTTAATTATTTATATTTTTATCTATTATTTTTTTTAAATTATTTCTATCTTGATTTGAGCTATTTATTGGTTCTCTCCAAATTGCTGAAGGAGCTAATTCCACACCTTTACAATCTCAACCACTTATATACTCAAAAAAATCTTTTAGTCTTTTAGGATCTTGATACCAGGCAATATTAGAAACAGAAATGTTCATAATGTATCTATATCTTAAAATAAAATAATTATACATCTATAGAGTAAAATTAATGATTTTTTAAATTTTAGTCTTAGATTTTGTACTTATTAATATAAGGTATAATTAAATTATGAAAATTCTTTCAATTTGTGGAGATCATCCAAGAAACTTAGCACTATCTCATAAACTTGAAAAAATGAATTGCTTAGACCAGTTAATTGTTGAAAAAAGAGAGAAATTTAATCCTATACCTAATTCTAGTTGGGAAAAAATTGACAAAGAAAATTTCATAAGACATTTTAACAATAGAGAAAAAGCGGAGAGAATTTTTTTTAAAGATAACTATGAGTTGCCTAAAAATACAATATCTGTGGATAACGTTAATTCTAAAAAAGTAATCGAATGGCTTATTAAGAATAATCCAGACGTAGTTTTTATTTATGGAGTGTCAATGATAAATAAATATAATTTAAAATATTTTCCAAAATATACTATTAACCTACATTCAGGAATTGTTCCAAAATATAAGGGGCACGCTTCTGGATTTTGGAGTTTTTATTATTTAGAGCCTAATTGGTCTGGTCACAGTTATCATCTAATAAATGAAGATATTGATAATGGTGATATTATTCATCAAAGTTGTCCTACTTTAGAAAAAGATGACAATTTGCAGACAATTGCATCTAAGTCTGCTTATAAGGCAATTAATGAAATTGGTTTTATTATTGAAAAAATAAAAAAAAAAAATCTCATAAAATTTAAGCAAAATAATAGGGGGCGAGTATTCTTTAAAAAAGACTTTGATGTAAGATACCTAAGACTTGTATACAATTTCTTTGATGACAAAATTGTGAATCTTTTTTTAAATAAAGAGATTAAACCTGAAAAAGTTAATATATACAAAATAAATTATTAATTTATCATAATTATTATATAAACTTTTAATCTTTAATTTTAAGATTATATGAAATTTAAAAAAAAAAATATTTTTTGTAAAATTTGTAAATCAAAAAATCTTACTCTTCTTACAAATGAAATTAGAGAAACAAAAAAAGATGTATTGAGATGCAATAAGTGTGGGATAGTTTTTTTAAAAGATTTCAAAAATATTAAATATGAAAATAAAAGAAGTAAATACCATTCGAAAATAGTTAATGAAAAAAAGAGCTACAAAAAAATGCTTATCGAAAGAAGCAAAAATATTAAAATTGTTTATAAAAAATTTATAACTTATATAAAAAAAGACAAACTAATTGATTTACTTGAAATTGGACCAGGATTAGGTGCAATAAATTATTTGCTTCAAAAAGATTTGAAAAAAATAAATTATAACTTTATAGAAAAAAATAATTTTTATAAAAAAAAAATCTTATCTTCATTTCCTAAGACTAAGGTCTTAGATGATCTTGATTTTAATTCAAAAAATTTAAATTATGATACTTACTCAATTATACTCTTAGTTCATGTGTTCGAGCATATTGATGACCCAATAAAATTAATTAAACAAATTCATCTTAGGTTGAAAAAAAATGGAAAGGTAATTTTATTTATGCCCAATTATAATGATTACCTTATTGAAAACCTAAATGGCGAAGCTTTAAAAAATTATAAAAAAACAATTCATCATGAATCTCATCTATTCTATTATAACAAGAAAAGTTTTAAAAACTTAATTAACAAAGTAAAATTATTTAAAATAGAAAAAATTGAGACCATTGAAGAATATTCAATATTAAATTTCTTTAATTGGATAATAAATAAAAAGCCTCAAATTAATTACACAATAGCTACCGAAACAACAAAAAATTTTAAAATATTTGATAAATTTTTTAAAAGTGAAGTTCAAAAAAAAGGTAAGGGTTCAACATTATTTGTGGTTCTTAAAAAACTATGAGTAAATACAATAAACTCCTTTAAATTTTTAGAAAAAAAACTGAATTATTAAAATAATTTCTATGAAATTTTTATTTTTTAAATTATTTTTTTTGGTACTTTTCTGTTAAACGTTATAATTATGATTAATCAGTTAATAATTTTTTTTATTAAATAGATGAAATGCTTAGTAACAGGTGGCTCGGGATTTCTAGGGTCCCATCTTGCCAAGGAGTTAATAAAACAAAATCATAAAGTTACTATTTTAGATAAAGTTTCACCAAATATTCAGCTAGATAAAAAAATAAAATTTATTAAAGCAGATTTGTTGAATAAAAAAAAAACAGAATTAGCAGTTAAAAATCAAGATGTAATTTTTCACTATGGAGGTTTAAGTGGGATTGACGAATCAATGACAAATCCTCTTAAGACAGCTGAATATAATATTATGGGAACTATTAGATTACTTGAACTTTGTTTAAAATATAAAATAAAAAGATTTATATTTGCTAGTACGGTTTATGTAAATAGTGAGCAGGGAAGTTTTTATAAATCTAGTAAAAGAGCGACAGAAGACTTTATTAAAGAGTACAAAAAAAAATATAATTTAGATTTCACTATTTTAAGATTTGGAACAGTTTATGGATTTAGAGCTAACAAAGAAAATTCAATTGATAAAATAATTAATTTAGCAATTAAAAAAAATAAGATCATTTATAGTGGAAACAAACAAACTATTAGAGAATACATTAATGTTAAAGATGCCGCAAAGATGGCTGTTAAAACAATTAGCAACAAGTATGCTAATAAATACATTCAAATTACTGGAAATAAAAAAACATCTGTAATTAAAGCTCTAAAGATAATTAAAAAAGAATTATCTATTAACTCTAAAATAATTTTTCAAAATAAAAAAAATGAGGGACATTACATAAAATCACCTGAAAATTATAAAATTAAAAAAGCTTCTAAAATATATCTTAGACACAGCACCCCTTTTAATTTAGGTATAAAAGAAATAATTGAAAATAAAATAAAATGATAATAGCTATTATGATAGGAAGAAAAGGTAGCAGAGGCTTTCCTGGAAAAAATACCTATAAAGTTTTGGGTAGAGCGCTCTGTGAATATCCATTAATTGCTGCGAAGAAATCTAAATATATTGATAAAATTTATGTCTCAACAGATTGTGATAAAATTAAAAAAATTAGTTCAAAATACAATGTAGAATTTATAAAGAGGCCTAAAAAACTTAACACAAGTAAAGCTCTAGGTGACCATGTTTTTGAATATTCATACAATCAAGTAAAAAAAAAGAATAAAAAAAAAATTAAATTAGTTGTTCTTTTATTCGCAAACGCACCAACCATAAATTTTCATCTTATTGACAAAGGAATATCATTGTTAAAAAAAAATAAATCTTTTGATTCAGCTGTGACAACATCTGTGTATAATATGTGGAGCCCTTTACGAGCAAGAAAACTTACATCAAACGGATCTTTAAAACCCTTTGTCAAATTTGAATATTTTGGAAACCCAAAAACTCTTAATTGCGATAGAGACTCTCAAGGAAATGTATACTTTGCTGATATGTCTTTATCGGTTGTAAGGCCCAGGTGTTTAGAAAATTTAGAAAGTGGTTTATTACCTCAAAAATGGATGGGAAAAAAAATTATGCCAATTAAATCTTGGGGTGGTTGCGATGTTGACTACAAGTGGCAAATTCCAGTGGTAGAACATTGGTTGATAACTAACGGATATAGGAAAAAATAAAATCTTCGTTTGGTGAAGAGAACGCTTTTGATGATTGAAAAAATAAACATCAATCAATACAAAAAAATATAATCCTTACATTAAAACAATTGTGATTTAATTTTTAGAATTAAATCTATAAGGAATTATTTATTTTTTTTATATTCTTAAACAGGAAATTAATATTTTTTTTACTAGAAATACTTATTCTTATATAATCGTTTAATATTTTTAATTTATACGGTCTTCTAATTAGAATCTTATTTCTTTTTAACTCATCAACTAATTTATTTTGTTTTCTTCTACTATATTTTAGCAAAAAAAAGTTTGCTGAAGTTTCTTTTATCTCAAATCCAAAATCACTAGAAATTTTTTTGACGTATTTCATAATTCTTTTATTTTTTTCATAAAGATTATTATTATAATTTAAAATACTTATTCTTGCGATCTCTGCTGAAATATTCGATATTTCGTGTAATGGCTTAAATTTATTTAACTCTAAAATTCTCTCAGCATTAGCAATTAAAAAACCTATTCTAAGTCCAGCCAAACCGTATGCCTTTGACAGAGTTCTAGTTAAAATTAAGTTTTTATATTTATTTATCAATTTCACATATGAATTTTTTGAAAATCCAAAATAAGCCTCATCCAAAACTAAAAGTATATTTTTATTTTTTATATAATTTAATATTTTTATAATTTGATCTTTATCAACTTCCTGTCCAGTAAATCCATTTGGGGTTTCAATAAATATTATTTTTATTTTACTCGATTTTAAAGTTCTAATTAGGTTTGAATAATCTATCTTTAAATCATTTTTTATTCCAAAATATTTTATTTTAGCTCTAAAAAGATTAGCATATACACTCGTCATTGCATAACACGGTTTTTGTAATATCACACTCTGTCCAGTTTCTAGATATGTTTCGTAAATTGTTTTAATTGCTAGGTCTGATCCATGTGTTAAGAGAATATTTTTGTCACTTATATTAAATTCTTTAGCAATCAGCTTGTAACTGTCGTTTAGTGATGGGTATAATTTGATTTTTTTAGAAAAATTAATTTTCTTTATTTTATTTAAAACATTTTTACTTAGCTCGCTTGTGCTTTCATTTCTTTCTAGATTAAGATAATTTTCCCTATTAAAATCTTTTTCTTTGTAGCGATAAACTGTCTTTAGATTTTTTTTTATAAATTTGCTCATAATTTTTATATATCTTATATCAATAAGTATAATATTAATGACATAAAAACTATTTTTTCATTTAAATATTGAAAAACGATAATTTTAGAATAACTTGATTAATAATGAATACTTCAGCTAAACCCTTAATAATCTTTGAAATAGCAAATAATCACATGGGCGACATTAGCCATGCAAAAAAAATAATAAATTCTTACTCAAATTTCATTAAAACTTTTGGAAAAATTATGAATTTTGCATTTAAGTTTCAACATCGAGATTTAAAAACTTACTTAAATTCAGATATTAGTCCTGATGATGAAAGAATAAGAAGGTTTACCTCAACTAACCTGTCTGAGAAAAAATGGAATGAAATTATTAAGTATACAAAAAAAAAAGGCTTTATAACTATTTGCACTCCTTTTTGCGAAAAGTCAGTTGACTGGGTTTTAAAAAAAAAATTTGATTATTTAAAAATAGCCAGTTGTTGTGCAAATGAATGGCCTTTACTTGAATATATAAATAAAAAAGTAACAAAAAAAATTATTTGCAGCCTTGGTGGTTTAGAACTTGATGAAATTAATAACTTAATATCTTTTTTTCAAAAAAAGGATATTAAATATCTTTACTGTGTAGGAATATATCCTTCTGAACCAAAAGATCAAAATCTATCTTATTTTGATTTTATAAAAGATACTTTTAAAATTTCAGAAATTTCAGGAATATCAACTCATGAGGATCCAAAAGAGGATATAAGTGGTGTTATTGGCTATGCTAAAGGCGCGAGAATTTTTGAAAAGCATGTGAATATACAATCAAAGTATGAAAAAAATAAATATTCGTGTTTACCAAATGAAATTGAAAAGTGGCTTAAAAATTTGGAAAGAGCAATTATTCTCAACGGATCCATTATTGAAAGAGAAAAAAATCTCAAAAAAGAAAAATTAAATTTATTGAAATTTAAGAGAGGTGTATTTTTAAAAAATGGTATAAAAAAAAATCAAGTAATAAAACAAAAAGACATTCTTCTTAAATTTCCATCTGAGAATAATCAAATTTTATCAAATGATTTGTCAAAATTTAACTCTTTTGTTTCCCGTAAAAATAAAAATAAAAATTCATATTTAAAAAAAAATGACGTTAAGATTATAAATTCAAGAAACAAAATTTATGAAATTAGAGAACAAGTTAGATCAATGATAAAAAAATCTAATATAAATATTTTTAAAAATTCAAAACTAGAAATATCATATCATTACGGTCTAGAGTTATTTGATAAATTTGGGCTGTGTATGATTACTCTTTACAATTCTCTATATTGTAAAAAATTACTTTTTTTATTTAAAAACCAAACTCATCCAACTCAATATCATAAAATTAAAAAAGAAACTTTTTTTGTTCTTTATGGAAAAATAATTTTAGTTTCAAATAACAAAAAAAAAATGACACTAAAAGCTGGCGATACCTATACAATTATGCCTTTTGAAAAACATAAATTCAAATGTGTGTCAAAAAATGGTGCTGTAATTGAAGAATTAAGTAGCGAGAGTATAAAGTCAGATTCATTTTATGAAGATGAGCGTATCAATTTAAATAAAGATAGAAAAAGCTTTATATCTATTTAACGTTTATTCATGAATAAATTAAATAATATTAGAAAGAAATTAAAAGGTTCTATTTACACAGTTTTTACCTTTTTTAAAAAAGATGGAAAAGTTGATTATAATTCAACAGAAAAATATCTTAATTTCTTAAATAAGAATAATGCAGATGTTTTTTATGTTATGCCATATAATTCAAGATACTCACAATTAAGAGAAAAAGAAATTTTTGAATTAAATAATTTTTGTATAGAGAAAGTTAAAAGTTTTAAAAATAAATTAATTATTGTGTCTGATGCAATTCATGGACCAACAAGTCTCAGCATGGAATATTGTCATGCAGCTAAAGAGAAGGGAGCTGATATATTCGCCTCTATTTGTAGGGAAAAGTTTTTTTCAGAAAAACAAATTTATAATCATTATCTAGAAATAAATAGTTGTAAAATGCCATTGTTAATTCACTCTATGCCTTTTTTGTCAGGTTATAATTCTAAAAATTTTAATTGGCCTATATCTTTGTTAATTAAAATTTCAAAATTGAAAAATGTAATTGCCATGAAGGAGGATACTCAAGACCCGTTATATGCAAAAAAATTATTGAAACAGATGAAAAATAAAATTTCAATTATTTTTGCAGGAAGAATGGATTATTTTTTAAAGATAAAAAAATATGGCTTTGAAACATATCTTAATGGAAGTTCAATAATTGATCCTAAGATTGATATGATATTTTTAGAATTATTAAATTTAAAAAATGCAGATAAGTTAAAAAGATTTGTAAAAGATATTGATGATCCATTTTGGAATATTATTGTTAAAAAGTACGGTTGGCATAGAGTAAATAAAGCAGCAATAGAGGCAAAATTAAATTTAAAACGATATGAAAGACCACCAATGATATCCTTGAGTGAAAGTCAATTTCAGGACATAAAAAAATGGGTAAAAAAACTTGAAAAGGATTTTAAAAAATGGCTGTAATTGCTTTCATTCCAGCAAGATCTGGTTCAACTAGAATTAAAAATAAGAATATAAAGAAATTAGGAAAACATCCTTTATTTTTTTGGACTGTTTTGTCCGCTATAAAAAGTAATGCTTTTGATCATATTATCTTTAGTTCGGACTCAGTAAAATATTTTAGAATACTTCAAAGTGAACTTAAAAAAATTAACATAAAAAAAAAAACAAAAATTTTTTTTGATAAAAGAGAAAAAAAAAATGCAAGAAAAAAAACAAAAATTTTTGATTATCTAAGGGGAGATTTTTTAGAAAAATTCAAATTAGAACCTAATGATATACTTGTTATGATGTTACCAACATGTCCATTGAGAAAAATATCAACTATTAATGAATGCCTTAAATTATCAAAAAAAAGAAAATCCAATGTTTTTACGGTTACTACTTATGATTATCATGTATCTTTTGCATTAGATGTTAGAAAAGATCTTAAATGGTCTCCATTAATGAAAAGTAGCCCTATGGTTACAGGAAATACACAAAGCCAAAGTCAAAAAAAATTTTTCTATCCAACAGATTCAGTTGATTGTATCTTTATTAAGAATTTAAAAAAAATGAAAACAGTTTATGATAAGGGATTATGTTACATAACTGAAAAAAAAGAAGCAATAGATATCGATGATAAATATGATTTTGAATTATGCAAAAAGTTGATTTAAATTTAGTTTTAAATACAAATTTATATATAGGTGATAATAAAAAATTTGAAATTAATTCTATATTAAAAGAATTTAATTTGAATGAGCCTCTCTTAATATTAGACAATTACTTTTATAAAAATACCACGGATTTAAAGTTTTTGACTCAAACAGGTTTTATGAAACAAGATAATGTATATTATTATCAATCAAATTTTGAGCCTAGTTATCAATATATTGACTCATTAAAACAAAAAATTTTAAACAATAAAGTTAAATTTGATTCTATTATAGCTATTGGTGGTGGTTCAGTTATGGATACTGCTAAGGCTTTAGCGTATGTGTTTGAGTTAAAAGATTCTTCAATAAATCATAGAGGTTTTTTTTCTAGTGCTAATCATAAAGTTCTTCCTGTAATCTGTATTCCAACTACTATTGGAACTGCATCAGAGGTTGTATATAAAGCTAGCTTAATTAATGAAGTTGATAATGTTAAATTAGGAATAAATTATAAAAAAAATTATCCAATAGCATCAATAATAGATCCATCTATGGTGATGAACGCTCCAAAAGAAATATTGGTTTCAAGTGGTTTAGATGCACTTGTGCATTGTATCGAGAGTTATGGGAGTATTAAGTCTAATGATATAACAAGGGCATTATCTGTAATTTCTTATCAAAAATTATCTACCAGTTTAAAAGAAATTTTTAAAGGAACAAAAGATAAATTTTTTTTTTTAGATGCTCAGTTAGGGGCAATTTTTGCAATGTTAGCTATGAGCAATACTTCACCTGGACCAATCACTGTTCTTTCATATTTTGTAGGTCCTGAATATAAAATTACGCATGGCATTGCTGGAGGAATATTTATAGATATTGTCGTTGAAAATAATAAAAAAAATGGGTTTGATTATACTAATATATCTTCAAACTCTAATTTTTATGACGATATAAATGAAATACTTAAATTATCTAACATTAAAAATATTCAAAAAAATATTTTTCAAAAAATTGATAAAGATAAGTTAGTAGATTATATTAAATTAAAGCCGATTAAAACTTTTAATCCTACTCAAATTTCAATAGAAAATGTAATAGAGGAAATAGATGCCAGGAAATGAAATTATAGGTAATGATGAACTTAACGAACTAAAAAAAATTTTTAATAACGGATCAGTATTGTTCTCGTTAGGTTTTGAGAATAAAAGAAATGGATATTTTGCTGTAAGAAAATTTGAAGAAAATATATCTAAATTTTTTAAATCAAAATACTGTGTCGCAGTTTCATCAGGCACCGCAGCAATTAAAGTCGCATTGAAAGCTTTGGGAGTATCAAAAGGTGATGAGGTCATAACTCAAGCTTTTAATTTTATAGCTACAATAGAGGCTATAATTGACCTTGGAGCAAAACCTATATTAGTCAATGTGGATAATAATTATTCAATGTCATTAGATGAACTAAAATCAAAAATTAGCACAAAAACTAAAGTAATTTTACCAGTTCATATGCTTGGATATTCGTCAAATATGAAAGAAATTTTAAATATCGCAAAAAAAAACAGAATTAAAATTTTAGAGGATAATTGTGAAACAATGGGGGGTAAATATAAAAACTCTTTCTTGGGACTTTGTGGCGATATTGGTGTTTTTAGTTTAGATTTCAATAAAACCATTACAACTGGTGAAGGTGGTTTAATTGTTACCAATAAATCAAATTTATATAAATTTTCAAAAGAGTACATTGATCATGGTCATATAAATAAAATTGGCATATCTAGAGGAATGGATGATGCTAGTATGATTGGTTTTAACTACAGAATAACTGAAATGCAAGGCGCAGTTGGAATATCTCAACTTAAAAAATTAAAATTTATATTAAAAGAAAACAAAAAAAGGTTTTCTTTATTAGAAAAAAAATTGGTTAATACAAAAAATTTTAGAAAAATTTTTAACAACACAGTACCAAATTATGAAGTTTTTATTTTTCAAGTTGGAAACGATGACAAAAAAAAAATAATTGAAGCGATGAAATCATGTGGTTTTAACACTAAAGTATTACCAGGTG
>CACPEI010000004.1 GCA_902632875.1 uncultured Pelagibacteraceae bacterium | reverse complement strand
TAATAAGCGCATCTTATATTCCAGGTTATACAGCTGGTTTAACTTTTTTTATTGCAGTAGCTGCTACAAATTTATTTCATCAAGGTAATTGGCAAAGGGTTTATGCTGCTAAAAATTTCATTACATTAAAAAAAAGTTTAATTATTTCTTTTTTTATAATTATTCCAATAGTTTTTTTTATGGGTTTTATTGGAATGGTGGCTTTTTCTATTGATCCAAATATAAGACCTGACCTTGGTTTTTTCTCACTCTTACTTAAAGAAAACTCAATTTTATTATCTTTGATAGTTTTAACACTTGGACTAACCTTAACAATTTCAACAGTTGATACTTTAATCAATGCAATTTCAAGCTTGATAGTTGTTGATGGTAAAGCAGCATTTAAATTTAATAAAAAAATGAAAATAGACTACTTTAAATTTTCAAAATACCTAATTTTGATGCTATCTTTAATCTCTTTTATTATCGCCTCAAAGGGTTTTGATATTTTGTATCTTTTCTTGTTAGCAGATCTATTTTGTTGTGCTTTTGTTGTTACAATTTTTTATAGTTTTTTTGATAAAAGAATTAATGAAAAAATAGCCTATTTTTCTATAGTCATTGGACTTATTTGTGGTTTTTTATTGTTTCCAACTCCTGATTTTTCTAAAAGTTTGTTAGTTGGTATTATTTTATCAAAGGAGTTATTTCCAACTTTTATTAATCAATCATTATTATTTTTATCTTTTCTAGTGGCTACTTTCTTCCCACTAATTGTTTTAAAGATAAAAAAATTGAAATAATACAAGATTGTATAAGTTAAATTAATCACTATATATCATTTATAATGGCGGAAAAACAAATCGAAATTAAAAATCTTTCTAAAGTTTATGATAATGGTTTCAAAGCTTTAAGTAATATCAATTTAGAAATTAATAAGGGAGAAATTTTTGCGATGTTAGGCCCAAACGGAGCTGGCAAAACATCTTTAATAAGTATAATTTGTGGTATTGTAAAACCAACCTCTGGAAAAATTACTGTTGAGAATTTTGATATAATTCAAGATTATAAAGAAACTAGATCAAGAATAGGATTAGTTCCACAAGAGCTTACACTTGAACAATTTGAAACAGTTTTTAATAATGTTTCATATTCAAGAGGTTTATATGGAAAAAAACCTGATCCAAAACATATTGAAAAAGTTTTAAGACAATTAACACTTTGGGATAAAAAAGATTTAATACTTCGTCAATTATCTGGTGGAATGAAAAGAAGGGTTCTAATTGCAAAAGCATTATCGCATGAACCTCAAATTTTATTTTTAGATGAACCGACAGCAGGAGTAGATGTTGAATTAAGACAGGAAATGTGGAAGGTAGTTCAATCCTTAAGAGAAACAGGTGTAACTATAATTCTAACCACACACTATATTGAGGAAGCGGAAGCAATTGCTGATCGAGTAGGTGTAATTAATCAAGGTGAAATTATTATTGTAGAGGAAAAGACTGAGCTGTTAAAAAAGATGGGTAATAAAACATTGACTGTAGAATTGCAACAAGAAATTAATGAGGTGCCATCTTCTTTAAAGAAATATAATTTGGGAATTGGAAATAATAGAATGTCTTTAGATTACACTTATGATCTCAAAGAAAAACAAACTGGTATTACTAATCTTTTACAGGATATAAAAGACTCTGGTTTGAAATTGAGGGATTTAAAGACTGAGCAGAGTAATTTAGAAAAAATATTTGTAACATTAGTGAGGGAAAATAATGAAAATTAACTTTTATGGTTTAAAGGCTATTTATCTTCATGAGATGGATCGTTTTAGACGAACGTTAGGTCAGTCACTTTTATCTCCTGTAATATCAACGTCTTTGTATTTCATTGTTTTTGGTTCAGTCATAGGGGGTTATGTTCAAAAAATTGATGGAATTAGTTATGGATCTTATATTGTTCCCGGACTTTTGATGTTAACTTTATTAACACAATCGATAAGTAATACATCTTTTGGAATTTTTTTTCCTAAATTTAATGGAACTATTTACGAAATTTTAGCCGCGCCAATTTCAACTTTTGAAATTGTTTTAGCTTTTGTCAGTGCTGGTGCTACAAAAACTTTGATTGTAGGTTTTGTTATATTTTGTACCTCTCTTTTTTTTGTAGACGTTCAAGTTCAATACCCATTATTAATGATTTTTTTGCTAATTTTAGTGTCATTTACTTTTGCTTTATTTGGGTTTTTAATTGGATTGATTAGTAAAGATTTTGAACAAATGGCTATAGTTCCATCCTTGGTTATAACACCTATGGTTTTTTTAGGAGGAAGTCTTTACTCATTAGATATGTTGCCTGAGTTTTGGCAAATGATTACTTACTTTAATCCAGTTGTTTATCTTATCAATGGCTTGAGGTATTCTTTTTATGGTATCTCAGACTTTAATATATGGATAAGTGTAGGTCTAATGATTTTATTTTTTATTGTATGTGTGATTAGTGTCTCATCTCTGCTTAAAAAAGGTTACAATATTAAAAGTTAAATCATTCAACGGACCTATTTCTGGGCCATTAAATAACTATATTATCAAGAGGATTGTTATTTAAAATTGTTCTGACTCGGTAGAACCTTCCATCGCTGTAGTTGAACTTTTTCCACTACTGATGGTGTTTGAAACTGAGTCAAAATATGAGGTACCAACCTCCCTTTGATGTTTGACACTTGTATAACCATCTTTTTCACGAGCAAATTCTTGTTGTTGGATTTTTGAGTATGCAGTCATACCTTCTTTTTTATATTTTTCTGCAAGTTCAAAAATCGCAATATTTTGTGTATGGAAACCAGCAAGTGTAATAAATTGAAATTTATACCCCATATTACTTATTTCTTTTTGGAATGAAGCTATTTCCGAGTCTGATAAATGCTTTTTCCAGTTAAATGATGGAGAACAATTATATGCTAAGAGTTTACCAGGATACTTTTTATGAATTGCATCAGCAAATTTTTTTGCTTCTTCAAGGTTTGGTGTTGCAGTTTCGCACCAAATTAAATCTGAATATGGTGCATAAGCCAAACCTCTCGATATTGCTTGCTCTATACCCGCTTTTACATAATAAAACCCTTCTGGAGATCTCTCTCCAGTTAAGAATGGTTTATCATTTTTGTCATGGTCATTAGTAATTAATTTTGCTGCATTAGCATCTGTCCTTGCTAATATAATTAATGGTACATCCGCTATATCTGCGGCTAGCCTTGCAGCTTTTAAATTTTTGATCATCGTTCCGGTTGGTACTAGAACCTTCCCTCCCATATGACCACATTTTTTTTCACTTGCTAATTGATCTTCAAAATGAACACCTGCTGCTCCAGCTTTTATAAATTTTTTAGCTAATTCAAATACATTTAATGGACCTCCGAAACCAGCTTCCCCATCAGCAATAATTGGTAACATATAATCCACTCTTTTATCTTTTTTCATATCTCCATCATGAAGTTCCATGTGCTGAATTTGATCTGCTCTTAAAAGTGCATTATTCATTGACTCAACTAGTTTTGGGGCGCTATCATATGGATATAAAGATTGGTCAGGATACATTTCACCAGCACTATTCGCATCCGCCGCAACTTGCCAACCACTTAAATAAATTGCTTTTAAACCTGCTTTAGCATGTTGTACAGCATGGTTACCTGATAAAGATCCCAAAGTGTTTACATAATTTTCAGTATTTAAAAGCTTCCATAATTTTGTAGATTGTTGCTTACATAATGAATATTCAATTTTTATTGATCCTCTTAATCTTTCAACATCTTCAGGAGTATAGTCTCTTTTAATTCCAGCAAATCTCTTTAATTCGTATGATATATTTTCTGCACTCATTTAAATTTTCTACCTGATTAATGTTATCCCACTTAAAATGAAACAAGCCGAATGAAAAAATTAGTTTGAGTCGTTTAGGGTCTCAACTAGATCTTTCATTCCACTTGAACCCCAATCACAATGATCATCTCTCATGTAAATCCCTCTGTTATTATGTCTAGCTAGATCCTCATGTTTTATGATTTGAGCTTCATTTTCTTGATTTTTTAATTTTTCGTCCATGTAAATTTTATAATTTACAAGATTTACAAAATCTACAAAAAAGACCAATTTTACTTGTAAACGGGGTCAATTTTTTGTAAATTGAAATTTACAAAATTTACAAAAAAATGAAATTTGGTAAAGAAATAGGAGAAAAATTAAAGGTTTTTCGTAAAAGACTTGGTCTTCAAGCAAAAAAATTAGCTGAACAATTAAATATATCACCGAGTTATTTAAATCTAATTGAAAGTGGTAAGAGAGGAATTGATGGTGAATTACTATTAAAGTTTTGTCAAGAGTTAAGAATTGAATTGTCAGATTTGAAAAATGAAAACGAAATTGACTTGAATAATTCAAAATTAGCAATTTCAAAATTTTCGAAGGTAAAAAACTTAAATAAATTAGATCTTAAAATTGGACCAAAGATTAAAGCTTTTAGACGTCAATTGGGATTACAAGCAAACAAGTTTGCTGAACAAATAAACATATCACCTAGTTATTTAAATTTAATAGAATCTAGTAAGAGAAAAATTGATGGAAATTTACTTATTAAAATCAGCAAAGAACTTCGAGTAGATCTATCGGACTTAACAAGTAAAAGTGATATAAATTTAGAAAATGATATTTCTAATCTATTAGATGATCAATTATTTGATGATCTAGATATCTTGGGACCTGAAGTTAAAGATTTGGTTAATACAAATCCGAAAATTGCAAAGGCTTTAATAAAACTTGGTGATAATTTCAAACAAAAAGATCATGAAATTGTAAATAAAGTAGAAAATTTATCTGGTAAAATAATTGATAGTAGAAAAACTTCTTTTCCTGCTGAGGTCATATCAGATTTTTTACAGGAAAATAAAAATTATTTTCCTAAACTTGAGGATTTTGCTAATAAAATTTTTGAAAAAGTTCAAAAAAATAATAGAACAAGATATGTTGCATTGTGTGATTTTTTGAAAAAAGAATATTCAATTAAAGTAAAAGATTTGATACCTGAGGAAACAAAACCATTTTCAAAAATTTTTAATAAAAAAAAAAATGAATTATTACTCAGTGATTATAATTCACTCGAGACAAAAAAATTACATGCAGCAGCTCAAATTGCCCAAGTAGGAGCAATTAGTATTATTGAATACTATTTATCAAAATTCAAATTTCCTTCCAAAGAGTCGAAAAAATTAACTCAAGTAGCATTATTGAATTATTGTGGAGCGGCTATACTTATGCCTTATAAACTTTTTCATAATGAATGTAAAAAATTGAAATATGATCTCCAATTATTACAAAATACATTTGCAACTTCCTTTGAGCAAGTAGCTCATAGAGTGACTTGTTTACAGGACCCGAAATTACCTGGTATTCCTTTTCATTTTTTAAGAGTTGATATGGCTGGTAATATTTCAAAAAGGTTTTCGTTATCTGGAATAGAAATACCAAGATATGGTGGTGCATGCCCTAGATGGAATGTCTACTCCGCATTTACAAGACCAGGAGTAATTCAAGCTGCCGTAAGTAAAATGACAAATGGGGAAAAATATGTTTGTATAGCTAAAACTGTTGAAAAAGGTGTTGGACGGTATGGTCAATCTAAAAGTATTCTGTCTATTGGATTAGGTTGTGAAGCAAAATATGCAAAAGAATTTGTTTACACAGAAAATTTAGATATCTCTGATAAAAAAACTGAAATACCAATAGGTGTATCATGTAGAACATGTGACAGATTAGATTGTTCTCAAAGAGCTTTTCCACCTTTACACAAAAAGTTTGATGTTGATATAAATATCAGGGGAGTCTCAGTTTATGTTAATGATAAAAGTTAATAATTAAATGCTTAAATTTATTATTCCTGCAGTTATTTTATTTTTAATTGTTCTTTTTTGGGAAAAAATAAATGATAAAATTTATGAAAAATTTAAAATTAAAATCAATTATATTGCCTTAACTATTTTTGTAATATTTTTAATTTCGATTTTTGCTTTATTATATTTTTAAAACAATGAAAAAAAAGATTTAAATTAAATGAGAGAAATATTTAAAAATGTTCGAGAAAAACTAACTTCAAAATATTTAGAGCATAGTAGCTTAAAAAATAGTAAAAAATTCAAACCTAGGATCAAAGCCAGAATTAGAAGAAATAAGCAAATTATAAATAAAAATATTAATAGTTTATTTAGCTGGATAAAAGGAGCTGAATTAGTTGAACTTAAAGAGTGTAATACCAAGGAGGATCCAGTTAGACCAGAGTTAGATAATACTTTTAGAACAAGTTATGGAAGAAAAATTTTTGGTGTGAAGTATAATAGAGAAATTCATGCTGTGATGTGCTTTGCTTTTACTAATAAAGTCCCAAAAAATGTCATAGAATTAGATAAATTTAGCAAGGACGCCCATTTACAGAGCACTCATAGAGACCAAAATGTTGGGCAAATTGCAATTGCATACACTGTTTGGTCAAAAAAAAAAGGTGGTGGAAAATTAATAGTAAAAGAAGTTTATAAAAAAATAAAAAAATCTAATCATCTGAATCGATTAGTTACACTGTCTCCATTGACGAAGATGGCAACAAAGTTCCATACCAAAAATGGGGCAAAACTATTACAAATTAACGAAACATCTCAAAATTTTGAATATCAAGTAATTAAAAAAGAGAAATTTGAATAAAATGAAAAAATTATTTTATTTATTTTTTTTTATTTTTTTTTTGACTGGTCAATCACTAGCAAATGAAAGAGAAAAAGAATTGAATATTCTTTTTGATAAGTTACAAGATACAAACTCAAAATTAACTTTTGAAATTGAACAAAAAATTTGGAAGATTTGGAGTACCCATCCAATTAATAATGAATTAACATTAATGCTACTCAAGGGATCAAAATTAGCAGAAAATCAAAAATTAAATGAAGCTGTTAAATTATTTTCGGAGGTAATTGAAATTGATCCGTATTGGGCAGAAGCTTGGAATAAACGTGCAACAGTTTTTTTTCTTTTAGGAGAATTTCAAAAATCTCAAAATGATATCGATGAGGTACTGAAATTAGAAAAAAGACATTTTGGAGCACTTGCTGGACAAGGACTTGTTAACATTCATCTAAAAAATTATGAAAAAGCTATCTTAAGTTATAAAAAAGCACAAAAGATATATCCTGCAATGAAGTCTCCCAAAATTATGATAAAAGAGATTGAGGAATTAATAAAAAAACAATCAATATAAGATGAAAAAATTTAATTGGAACTATCCAACAACTATGTGGGTTGGTGAAAATAGAATTAAAGATATGGTATTGGCATGCAAAAATTTAAATTTAGAAAAACCTTTATTTGTGACTGATGATCAATTAGTTAATAAAAAGATTGTTAAAGATACTTTAAAAAATTTAAACAATGAAAATATCACCGTAGAAGTATATTCAAATGTAAAAGGTAATCCCACAGGCACAAATGTACTTGAAGGTGTTAATTTTTATAAAGAAAAAAAATGTGATGGTGTAATAGCTTTTGGAGGTGGAAGTGGTTTAGATGTTGGTAAAGCAATAGCTTTTATGTCTGGTCAAAATTTGCCAATATGGGATTTTGAAGATGTTGGAGACAATTGGAAGAAAGCCAATTCTGAAAAGATATCACCAATCATTGCTGTTCCTACCACTGCTGGTACAGGCTCAGAGACTGGTAGAGCTTCAGTTATTTTAAATGAAAAAACAGGAATTAAAAATATTATCTTTCATCCAAAATTTTTACCATCAATAGTTATTTTAGATCCAACTTTAACAATAGATCTTCCTCCCGATGTAACTGCTGCAACTGGTATGGATGCACTAGCACATAATTTAGAGGCTTTTTGTGCGCCCGGTTATCATCCTATGGCTGACGGTATAGCTCTTGAGGGGATGAGATTAATTAAAAAATGGTTGATAGAAGCAGTAAAAAATGGATCAAATATTGAAGCCAGAATGAACATGTTAACCGCTGCGAGTATGGGGTCTACTGCATTTCAAAAAGGACTAGGAGGTATCCATTCTTTGAGTCACCCAGTTAATGCTGTAAATAATATTCATCATGGTCTTTCAAATGCAATATTCATGCCTTACGTTTTAAGTTTTAATAGAGATGTAATAGAAAATAAGATTGTTAAAGTTTGTGAATATTTAGATTTAAAAGACAAATCTTTTGATGGATTTCTAAATTGGGTACTAGAATTAAGAAACAATCTTAATATTCCACACAAACTTTCCGAAGTTATAGAAAATAGTGACTTTGATTTAGATAAGCTATCAAAAATGGCTTTTAATGATCCATCTACCGGAGGGAATCCAAAAAAATTGACATTAGATGATATGAAAATAATGTATCAACACAGCATGTCGGGTGAATTATTTTAATGAATAATTTTAATATTTTAGTGGTTGAGGGAAATTTAAGAGAGGAAAATCAGAGTTTTTCTAAAGTGGGTATTAAAACTCACACCGAAAGCTTAAAAGAAAGTTTAAATTACTATGTAGATAATATGAACTTAGACGTTGTAAATCCATCGTCAGATGAAAATTTTAATTCAATTATTGAAAAACTCTCTAGTTATGATGGATTAATATGGGGTGGAAGCAGTCTTAATATTTATAATAATACACCTGAAATAAAAAAACAAATTGAGTTTATGAAGGAATGCCAAAAAAAGGTGAAAAATATTTTAGCTATATGTTGGGGTATGCAAGTAGCTGTTACTGCTGCAGGTGGTGTAGTTAAAAAAGCAGCAAGTTCACAAATTGGTATAGCTAATCAAATTAAGATAAGTGCTGAGGGTTTAAAACACCCGATTTATAAAAATAAAAAAGATAATTTTAATTCACCAGCATTTAATTTTGATGAGGTGGTAACTTTACCAAAAAATGGTATTTGTCTCGCGTCAAATAAGAAAAACAAAATTCAAAGTATATACTTTACAGTAGGTGATACAAAAATTTGGGGACTACAATATCATCCTGAAATAACGTATGAAAAAATGATAAGTTTAATCGAATTTAGAAAAAAAAGATTAATTGATAAAAGAAAAGTTTTTAAAAGTGAAGATGAAATTAAAAATCATATTGCTTTTATAAAGGATGAGATAGCTGTGTCAAATAAATCACAAAGAATGGTTGAGTTAAAAAACTGGTTAGATAATATCAAATATTATAATTAGGAAATGCTGAGTTATATATTACCATTTATTTTACTGATAATTGTTGTTGTATTTATACATGAATACGGGCACTATTATTTTGCAAAAAGATATGGGGTAGGAGTTACTGACTTTTCAATTGGCTTTGGTCAAGAAATATTTGGCTGGAATGATAAATCTGGGACAAGGTGGAAAATTTGTTGGATACCTCTTGGAGGATATGTTAAATTTTTTGGTGATCGAAATGTTTATTCTCAGGCTGATCAAGAAAAAATAATTAAAAAATATAGTGGTGCGGATAGAGAAAAATTATTCGTTTTAAAACCATTATATCAAAGGGCTTTAATTGTCTTTGGCGGTCCTTTAGCAAACTTTTTGTTGGCTTTAGTTATTTTTTTTTCAATTTACACTTTTGTAGGAAAAGATTTTACACCCGCTGTAATAAATGAAGTTCAAGATGATAGTCCTGCAATGGTGGGTGGGCTTAAACAAAATGATATAATTTTAGAAATAGATGGAAATAAAGTTGAGAGTATTATGGAAGTTTCTAAATTTATAATGACTTCAACAGATGAAATAATAGATTTTAAAGTAAGACGTTCAAATGATGAGTTAATATTAAGAATAAAACCAGATACAATTTTAGGTGAAGATAATTTAGGGAATAAAATTAATAAAAGAATAGTTGGAATTAAATTAGGTGCGTATAATGACCAAATTAATCATGTAAAATTAGGTCCCACAAAAGCAGTATATCACGCAATTAATGAGGTATATTATGTGAGCATTTCCTCATTAAAATACATTGGAGCAATGATTTTTGGTAAAGCTGATACCTCGCAATTAGGAGGACCTATTAGAATAGCTAAAATATCTGGTCAAGTTGCTGAATTTGGAGTTTTGGCTTTTATAAGTATGATGGCATATATTTCTATAAGCCTTGGACTTATTAATCTTTTTCCAATCCCAATGTTGGACGGAGGTCATTTAATGTTTTATGCTTTTGAAAAATTTTTAGGACGTCCATTATCTCAGAAAACTCAAGAGGGTTTTTTTCGAATCGGATTGTTTTTATTGTTATCTCTAATGTTATTTACGACTTTTAATGACCTAAAAGACTTAGGGTTGTTCAAATAAAAATTTCTACCAAAATTTGAAAAAACCAGTAAAATCAACCTAAATAGACGATTATACAATATATTGTGTATAAAAATAATATGGATACTAAAAAAATTCTTGATTTATCAACGTTTTTGATAAAAATGTAAATAACCTAATAAAACCGGAGCTAAAATGAATAAAAAACAATTAATAGTTAAGCTTTCAGGAGCTTTAAATCTAAGTAAAGCAGATGCTGAAAGAACTTTTGACACTATTACCAACACAATATTGGATGCTTTAAAGGCTGATGACTCAGTTAAAATTGCAGGGTTTGGTACATATAAAGTGGCTAAAAGGAAAGCAAGAGTTGGAAGAAACCCAAGAACTGGTGAGCAAATTCAAATTGCTGCATCACAAAAAGTAAAGTTTTTACCAGCAAAAGCTTTAAAAGAAGTATTCAATAGATAATATTTTTTTAACAGCCTTAATGAAAAACCTCATTAAGGCTGTTTCTATATGCAAAATCTGCATATCCAATTTTCATAATCAGCGTTAGTTTTTAGGAATTATTAAAATACAAGCAATCTCTGTAACAGGGAGGTCTTATGACTAAATTAATAAAAAAAATAAGTGCACCACTTATTAGTTTAATTTTTTTATTAAACATGAGTAGTGCAGGTATGGCAGATACAACAGTTTCTGCTGAAGTAGGATTTATTTTTAATACCTTATTATTTTTGATCTGTGGATTTCTAGTAATGTTCATGGCAGCTGGTTTTGCTATGCTAGAGTCTGGAATGGTTACATCAAAAAGTGTATCCGTTATTTGTGCAAAAAATATAGGGTTATTTTCAATTGCAGGTATAATGTTTTGGCTTGTAGGTTATAACTTAGCCTATGGTATTGATCCAGGTGGATATATTGGAAAATTTATTCCATGGGCAGATGGCAGTAAAATAGGTACAGGTTATTCTGATGGTTCAGATTGGTATTTCCAAATGGTATTCTGTGCAACTACTGTCTCAATTGTATCAGGTACAATGGCTGAAAGAATTAAATTATGGCCATTCTTTACATTTGCTGCAATTCTATCAGGAATTATTTATCCAATCGTAATGGGTTGGCAGTGGGGTGGAGGCTGGTTAGCAGAATTAGGATTTTCTGATTTTGCTGGTTCAACTTTAGTACACTCAACTGGTGGTGCGGCTGCTTTAGCTGGTGCAATCATAATTGGTCCAAGATTAGGAAGATTTACTAAGTCTGGGGCTCCAGCACCGCTAAAACCGTTTGCAGCATCATCGATACCATTAGTAACAATTGGAGTATTTATTTTATGGTTAGGTTGGTTTGGATTTAATGGTGGTTCACAATTAGCATTGGGAACGGCTACAGATGCGATCGCTGTGTCAAAAATATTTATTAACACATTCCTTGCTGGTGCAGGTGGTGTTATGGGTGCAGCAGTAATAACAAGATTACATTTTGGTAAAACTGACGTAATTCAAATGCTAAATGGATGTATTGGTGGTTTGGTTGCTATAACAGCAGAACCATTGTTACCATCACCATTTGCTGCAATTTTAATTGGTGCAGTGGGTGGATTAATCGTAGTGTATGGCACTAAACTACTATTCTCTCTAAAAATTGATGATGTAGTTGGCGCTATTCCTGCTCACTTATTTGCTGGAATTTGGGGTACGTTAATAGTACCTGCTACAAATTCTGGTGCAAATTTTAGCACTCAGTTAATTGGTGTTTTATCAATAAACATATTTGTGTTTATTGTAGCATACATAGTATTTAGTTCTATGAAAGCAACTATTGGCCTAAGATTAAGTAAAGAAGGTGAAACAAAAGGAACTGACGTCACTGAAACTGGTGTTATTGCATACGCAATACGTGACTAATTGTTAACAACAAGAGACTCTTCGCTCTCTGTTTATCTTTTAAGATAACTCATCGAAGAGTATCTAAACTCTCTCTAAGTTAGTTAAACACAAAAGCCCCTCCCTCAAGGGGCTTTTGATATTAAATACTTTTAATTATTTCATCGAAAACTTTTTGAGGTTTTAATTTTTTCATACCACTTCTGTCTCTAATCCATACGTTATCAACATATCCATCTGGCACTATAGGTTTTATTTTACTGTATTTAAGTTCACTTACAGGATCCGTCGCAATGAGACCAAATGTATTTATACCTAATGCAGCTGATAAATTTAACGGTCCCGAATTATTTCCAATGTAAAAATTAGAATTTTTTATAGCTAATATTACACCTTTTAAATCTTTGTCAGAACAATCAATAAAATAGTGTTTTTTTGAGTCATTAATGATTTTTTTGGCTATATGTGACTTATCTTGACCACAAATCAAATAGATATAATCAAATAATTTTTTTTTAAATAATAAATTAGCTAATTCTATAAAATCTTCCTCATACCACATTTTAAAATCCTCAAAAGAATCAACACCAAATGCAATTTTTTTTCCATCAACTAAAAGATCTTTATTACCTTCTTTTAATCTTTCAATATTAATTTCTAGTTTTGGGAATTTATCATTACAGTCAATTGAATTTAATTTTAAAAATTTCTGTGATTGTTCTGAATAATTTAACTTCCAATCCTTCTCATCAAGGTAATTTTTGTTTGTAATCCATTTTTTTTGATTTCTTAAACCAGGACCAATAATATTTTTTACTCCAGATAACTTTGCAGCTATTGCCGGTTTATTCACCTTGTCTAAAATATATACAAAATCATAATTTTCTAAATCAAATATCTTTTTAAGTTTAAATACGTCCAGCCAATAAGCTAGACCTTTTCTAAACTCATTATAATAAATGTTGTTAACATGTATTAAGTCTTTTAATAAGTTTTTTGCTTGAGTCTTTTTTCTTAAAATTAAATCTACTTTTTCATTGTGATGTTCACTTATTGCTTTTATGTAAGGTAATTGCCAAATTAAGTCACCCAATTTATGATGAGTGTAAACTATACAAATTTTTTTACTCATTTTTTATTTATATACTTTTAAAAAAATTATATTATAAATAAATTTTTATGAATATAAAATCATCAAAAACACTTGTATCGGAAGCATTAAATGAAATAAAAACAATTTCAGCAGACGAGGCATTTACAATGATCAATGATGAAAAATGTAATTTGATTGATATAAGAGATGTTAGAGAATTAGAGAAAGAGGGGAGAATTGAAAACTCAAACCATATTCCTAGAGGTATGTTAGAGTTTTGGCTAGACCCTGAAAGTCCCTACTTTAAAGAAGGTAAGCTAGATATGAATAAAGAGATGGTTCTTTTTTGTGCGGGTGGTTTAAGATCAGCTTTAGCAGCTAAAACTTTAAAAGATATGGGTTTTAAAAAAGTTTCTCATGTTGACGGAGGTTTTGGGGCAATAAAAAACAGTAAATTTAAAATAACTTAAGAATTATATTCATCTAAAGCATATTCTAATCTGTCTTGACCCCAAAAAATTTTTTTATTTACAATAAAAGTAGGTGCACCAAATACATCACTTTTAAAAGCAAGATTTGTTAAATCTTTAAGTTCATCTTTTATTTTTTGATTCTCAATTAATTTGAAAAAATTTTCTTTATCGACTCCACATTCTTCTAAAATTCTAATTAAGTTTTCTTTTTGTGAAATATCTAGGTTATTTTTCCAGTAAGCATCAAAACAAACATCAAAAAATTTAGATTTTATATTCGTATCTAAAACAAGATAACCTCTCATTAAATAAAGGGAATTTAATGGAAATTTTACATTCCACATAAACTTAATATCATTCTTATTTGCTATTAATTCACAGTCATTTTTCATATTTTTCATTTTAAGTTTGTTGAAAGCAGGAGGAGTAATTTCCCCAAGTTTATGAAGTCCACCTAATAAAATCGGTTTATAGGCAATATTAAGATTGTTATTTTTATTTATTTTTATAAGCTTTTTATAAGCTAAATAAGAATACGGACTTATAAAATCAAAATAAAAATCAATTACCTTAGTCATATAAATTTATACTTTTGGCATAAAAAATTCTTATTAACCAATAAATGAATAAACCCATAGGTCCAATTAAATAAGTAATAACTAAAGGAAATAATAATAAAAATTTGTTTATAGAAAATTTTTGACCATCTTTAACAATCCACCCTCCAACAAATAGATTGATTGAAATAAAATGTATCCAAAAAAACATTAAAAAAGATTTATCTGAAAATAAAGTTAAAATGTGATCAATTCCAAGGTAAAGATTAAAATTACCTAAAAAATCATAAGACCCTAAGTAAGATTTATATAATACAAAAGCATATGCTCCACTTAATAAAAATATTGGAAAAATAGATGTAACAAAAAATCTACAAATTTGTGACTGTGGAAAAAAAATTAATATTAACCAGAAAGGAAGAACTCCTAAATTTACCCAAAAATAGAGTATTTCAATTGTAAAAAATGAATAAATTTGTTCGATCATTTATTAATATATTATATTAAATCTTGCCATGATTCCTATAAGAAATAGAAAAAAAACTCTACAGATGACAGTTGATGAGATGAGAAGTTTTGCTTTTGCATATCTTGAAAAATATTCACCATCTAAACAACAGCTTAAAACTTATTTATTAAAAAAATACTTAACTACCTCATCAATCAAAGTTAAGAAACAAGATATTACCAATTTAATAGATATTGTGCTTTCAGACTTAGAAAAAAATAAATTTATCAATGATAAGTATTACTCTGACACAAAAGCTAAAAGCATGGTTAGAAGGGGAAATTCAATAAACAAAATAAGAAGTTACCTTATTGGCAAAGGTATAAATGATAGTTTTGTTAAAGAAACAATAGATAAAATTAATAATGAAAATTTAGATCAAGATTTTTTTTCTGCTATTAAAATTTGTAAAAAAAAAAAGATTGGACCAGCTAGAACTGAGGATAATAGACCTATATTCTTTAAAAAAGATATTTCTTTGCTAGCCAGAAATGGATTTGATTTCGAAACCTCAAAAAAAGTTATGAATTTAGACAAAAAAGATTATTTAAAAATAATAAAGTTACTTTAATAAATTTTAAATCAATTGAAATTATTAGAACTAAAAAAATTACTTTTTCTTTTGCCAAGGTGGCTTAGATTTAAAATATTTAATATAAAAACACTTAGGCTCTATAAGACCAAAACCGGTAATTATTATCTTCCTTTTTTTGCCTTTAGAGATGTAGTTAGAAATACAATAATAGAAAATCAAATTTTTGATCATGATGTTTACGAGATCTCCAAAAAATTTATTAAAGAAAATTCTATTGTAATTGATGCAGGAGCAAATTATGGTCAATTAAGCGTTTTATTTTCAAAAGTAAAACCTAACGTTGAGGTTTATGCTTTTGAAGCTTATAAATATATAAGTCAGATTTTATCAAAAAATGTTTTGATTAATAATTCAAAAGTAAAAGTCTTTAACAATATTCTAAGTGATGAAAGTAAAAAAAATTTAATTTTATCAAAATCAAATTTAAAGGAATTTAATAATTATGGCTCAAACTTCATAAATTTTGAAAAAAATATTAATCAAGGAAATTTAATTGACTCAATTAAACTTGATGATTTAGATATAAAAAAAGAAGTTTCATTTATGAAAATAGACGTTCAGGGCTATGATCTTAAAGTCCTTAAAGGTGCTGAAAAAATAATTAAAAAAAATAAGATGCCTATAATCATTGAATATTCGAAGGAGTTTGAGACCAGATTTGATTATAAATTTAGCGATTTTTTAGAAATTTTAAAAAAGTTTAATTATAAAATTAAAAAAAGGATAAGTGAGGCAAATTACTTAATAGTTTATGATGATAATTTTGATAAGGGATAGTTTTTATGAAGACAAGTTTTAAATCAATAGCTATTTATATATCAATATTTATAATTTCAACTGTTCTGGTTATCTCAGCAAATAATGTTAAAAATAATTTAGAGGTAAAGAAAAATCAAATAAAGTTTCTAGAAAAAAATCTTAAAAATAAAAAATCCCAATTAGCAAATATTCATTCAAAATTACTTGAAAAAAAAATAAATTTAGAAAATATTCTCTTCGAAAATGGTATAAATTTTGTTAATAATTCAAATAGAGAATTTAGTATTGGAAATGAAAATTATTTACTAAAAGAATTTAATTCGAATGATATAGTTTTTGCTAAACATCCAGCGGCCTCAAGTTCAGCTTATATCGAGTCTAGTGAGGATAAGATTTTTTTAATGACAGCAACAGGCCAAATTGTTTATACAGATATTGATGACTTTGAAAAAGAGAGTTTCAATTTAAAACCAATAAAAACAAATATTCAAAAATTAATTAAATACTCTGAATTTTTCTCAAGTAGTGGCTTTGGTGTTAAGGATATTTTGATAAATAAAAATGATGTCTATGTTTCATATATTAAAGAGCATTTTAAAGATTGTTTTAGTTTAAGCATATTAAAAGCTCGATTAGATTTTGATAATTTAAATTTTACGGATTTTTATGTTCCAAAAGAATGTGTAAATAAGAAAGAAAAATTTTTCGATGCTCATGAACATGATTATTTAGTTGCACATCAATCAGGCGGCAGATTAATTATTAATAAGAATGTCCTTTTTTTCAGCACTGGTGATTTTAGATATAGGATTTTAGCTCAAGATAAATCTAGAGACGTTGGAAAATTAGTATCTATCAACTTAGACACAAATGAAAAAAAAATTATTTCTATGGGTCATAGAAATCCCCAGGGTCTTTATTATCATTCTAATTTAAATTATTTATTCTCAACTGAACACGGACCTAGTGGAGGAGACGAAATTAATTTATTAGATTTGAATAAAAAATATAGCGAAATACCCAATTATGGATGGCCTATTTCATCTTATGGTCGCCACTATTTTGACAATGATGATGATAATGATGTCAGATATAAACTTTCTCCATTAAATAATTCTCATGCTAAATATGGTTTTATAGAACCAATTAAATATTTTAATCCTTCAGTAGGTATAAGCCAAATCATTGGAGTTGATAAAAAGTTTTACCAAACTGATGGGAATGTTTTATTTGTTGGAACAATGGGAACTGCCAAAAAACTTAAAGAGGGAATGATAAGTTTATATTTCTTTGAATTAAAGGATGATAAAATTGTTAAGGATCAGCTTATTCCGGTTAAATCAAGAGTCAGAGATATTATATACCATAAAGAAAATAATTATTTAGTAATGTATTTAGAGACTAATAACGCCTTAGCTATATTTAAAAAAATTAATTAATTTTTCCTTTTTTTTTCTTCTTTAATTAAATTATTGATTTTTGATTTAATATAATTTTTTACAAACACAAATACTAATAGTCCAAATATAGAGACTGAAACAATAATTATTAAAATTATCCTGATTTGCTCACTCATTGATAATATTAGCACTTGTAAGTATAAGACTTGGATTCAAAAAATTTTTTTTACCATAGTAAATTTCATTATTTTCAAAATCCGTTATAGAACCACCAGAGTGTTTTAATATTGCGTGACCCGCAGCTATATCCCATTCATATGCCCTTGGTTCAGCAACATATCCATCAAATTCACCAGATGCTATCACACAAAATTTCAATGAACTTTTCATCCTTGTAAAACTTTTTACGTTGAGTTTTTTATGTATTTTTTCTATCTCTGGCTTTAATTTATTTGAGTAAGAGACAAATTTTATTGAATCTTTATTAAAATTCTTTGACGAACCTAATTTGATATTTTCTCCATTTATAATTTCGTATGCAAAATTATCACCATAAGAATAAAACATTCTATTTTTTGCTGGAGCAAAAATCAAACCCGCAACTGGAGTTTTGTCAATAATCAGCCCAGCATTAATTGTAAATTCTTCCAAATTATTGATGTAATCATAAGTACCATCAATCGGATCAACTAACCAAAAATCCTTTAGATTTTCAGTTAATTTATTATCAGATACCTCCTCTGAAACAATAGGAATATGTGGAGTAAGTTGTTTTAACTTGTTTGTAATAATTTTATTTACCTCGATATCACCATTACTTACTGGAGTATTATCAGATTTAATTTTCTTTGTAAGGCCATTATTTCTAAGATCTAATGAAATTTTTCCCGCATGAAAAAAAGTATCAATTAGACTCTCTACAACTTCTTTAATATTTAATTTATTCATTTATCTTTTTTAATTCTATATTTTTGCTATTTATTACTTTTTTTCCAGCATTTTCAAAATTAACTGTAACTTTGCCGTCAATTATTGATTGTACCTGGCCAATACCCCATTCTTTTTTTAATGGGTTTTCCACTTTGTCACCTGGCTCATAATCGTAAATCATTTAATTTAATTTATATAAGAATTGAGTATAAATACCATCAAATGAAAAAAGATTTAAATTCAATAGGAATTAATAAAAAACCTAAGGATACAACTATTGTTGTTGCAATGTCAGGCGGTGTAGATTCTTCAACAGTTGCAGGAATGATGAAAAAAGATGGATATAATGTAATTGGTATTACATTAAAACTTTATGATGATAATAAAGAAGTTGCAACTTCAAAACAATGTTGTTCAGGCCAAGATATCATGGATGCAAAAAGAGTTGCTCAAAAATTAGATATAGATCACAAAATTTTATATTATCAAAATAAGTTTAAGCAAGGAGTAATAGATAATTTTGTTGATAGCTATTTAAAAGGCGAAACTCCTATTCCTTGTGTACAATGTAATCAAACGGTAAAATTTAAAGATCTATTTGAAGTGTCTAAAGATTTAAATGCTGATGCTTTAATCACTGGCCATTACGTTAAAAGCGTAACCTCAAATAACAACACAAATATGTATAGAGCTATAGATGAAAACAGAGACCAAAGTTATTTTCTTTTTAATACTACGAGAAAGCAACTTGATTATTTAAGATTTCCGTTAGGAAGTCTTCATAAAAAAGAAACACGTGAAATTGCAAAAAAATTAGAACTAAACGTAGCTAATAAACCGGACAGTCAAGATATATGTTTTGTACCTAGTGGCGATTATGCATCAGTAATTCAAAAATTTAGACCAGACTCATTCCAAAAAGGAAATATAAAGGATCTTAATGGTAATGTTATTGGTGTACACGATGGGATCATAAATTTTACCATAGGCCAAAGAAAAGGAATAAAAGTGTCTGATAAGGAAGCTCTATATGTAATAAGGATAAATTCTGAAAAAAATGAGATAATTGTCGGACCAAAAGAATATTTAGGAAAGAAAAATATTGTATTAAGAAATATAAATTTATTAGCTGATAAAGAAGAATTTAAATCTAGCATTTTTGTAAAAGTAAGATCTACAGGAAAATTACTTGAGGCGAATGTTCGTTTTTGTGACCAAAATGGTGCTGATGTAAATCTTAAAAACCCTGAAGATGGAATATCACCGGGTCAAGCGTGTGTTTTTTATAATCAGGATAGCATAGGTTTTAAAGTTTTAGGTGGTGGTTGGATTACTTAATTCTTTTAAGTACAGATAAGATAATAAAAAATAAGTTTGAATTAAAAGAAAATAATTCCAAGATATTATATTCTTTATTCCAGGGAAATTATCAATTTTTATAATTAAAATTGGAAGTAAAAATATACCTCCTATAACTAAAGTTAAACTTAAGATGTATTTATATTTTAGAAAAGGTTTTCTAAAGTTTTTATTTCCTCTTTGAAAAAAAATTTTTCTACTTACTAAATATTGAGATAAAACTGTAAAAAAGATATAAATATAAACACCAACTTTTCTAAAAAATGATGCATAAATTTCTCCTTCACCTAAAAAAAAAATATATAGAATTAAACTAATTATTGAAAAAAGAGCAATCAATTTAGTGATGGAATCTTCTATTTTTGCTAGCTTTAAAAAATTAAACCAATAAAAGAACAAAGATATTGAATATACAAACATCATTGGTTTAAAAAAATAGTTTACTGGAGGGTATCTTCCCACCCTAGAAATTGAAGTGCATCCTTCAAGATTTGGAATACATTTTGAGACTAATTCAAAATGAATTGATAATAAGTATGAAACTATTACTGTGAATACGGGTAAGAAAAAGCAGATAAAAGCTGCATTAATGCATTTATCTTTCATTAGGAGGATATATCTTATTTCTTTTTATTTTTTTTTCTGGCTCGTCTTTTTTTTGACCCCATTTTTCTTCTGCCTCTATGTTTCTTTGGGTAACTCATTTAATCCTTTTCATTAATTTATTGAATTTTCTATAGGGATATAGCATTGTCTTAATAGCATATCAATTTTTTTATGAGTAAATCTTTTAAAACATTTTTAAAACATACAGCGAAAGATTTTCATAACCAATCAGTTAATCCACCAGTGGTAAGAGCATCGACAATTATTTTTAAGTCTATGCAACATATCAGAAAGACACAAAAAAAAGCATTAAGAAATCCTACAGGTGGTCATTATGATTACGGAAGACAAGGCACTTCAACTACTTACATATTACAAAAAATTTTAACAAAACTTGAGGAAAGTTATCATGTTTTTACAACACCAACAGGTTTTGGCTCAGTTTTTCTTGCGATATTTAGTGTTGTAAGACCGGGTGATGAAATGTTAGTTGCAGATCCAGTTTATAGTCCAACAAGAATTTTAACCCAAGATTATTTAAAAGAATTTAATATAAAAACTGTTTTTTATAATCCTCATGATCTTGAAACTTTAAAAAACAATATTACAAAGAAAACAAAATTAATTTTCGTAGAAAATCCAGGCAGCAATACTTTTGATTTCCAAGACTTAGGAAAAATTATCTCAATTGCAAAAAAGCATAAGTTATATACAGCAATAGATAACACTTGGGGAACTCCTTATTATTTAAAACCTATTAAACTTGGTTTTGATATGTCAATTGTTTCTGCTACCAAGTATTACTCTGGACACTCAGACGTTATGGGCGGAAGTTTAGCTGTGAATAAAAGAGTTTTTTCTAAAGTCAAATCAGCAGAAAAAATTACAGGCTTAAGACTGGGACCTGATGATGCATATTTAATAACCCGAGGATTAAGAACACTTGATGTTAGACTAGATAGACACAGAGAAAACGCAAAAAAAGTTGCAGCCTTTTTATCAAAAAATAAAAGAATAAAATTGTTATATCCTTTTAAAAAAAATTCACAAAACTTTAGAATGTGGAGGAAGTACTACTCGGGAGCCTCTGGGCTGATGGGTCTAAAAATAAAAGCAAAGAATATCAATTCTGTTAGAAAATTTGTTAATTCGCTTAAATTATTTGGTTATGGATATAGTTGGGGTGGATTTGAAAGTTTAGCTCTTCATCAAGAATTTAGAGAGACAGGTAAAAGAAAATATATGAATTTACCAAAAGATGAGCACCTTGTAAGATTACATATTGGTCTTGAAGATCCTAATGATTTGATTGCCGATATCAAACAAGCTTTAAGACATTTAAGATGAGTTCTGAAAAATTTTTTCGTTCAAAAACAGCGATAGTAACTTTATTTGCTGCATGCTTTGTCGTTTTAATTTCTTTGGGTGTCAGACAAACATTTGGTTTGTTCTTTATGGACTTTAACGAAAGTTTAAAGATAAGTAACACTGCATTTGGTTTTGCAATCGGAATGCAGATGTTGATGTGGGGTATAACAGGTCCTATCTTCGGTGCTATAGCAGATAAATACGGAGGACATATAGCTATAATCGGAGCATTTATTTTTTATACTTTAGGCGTATATTTTTTATACACGGGTCCAAACACTGGAATATTTTTTCAAATCCATATGGGTATATTAATCGGAATAGGTCTTGGTGGAACAGCAATAAGTATTCCCATGTCAGTTGTTGGGAAACATTTTCCATTATCTACAAGAACGATCGCTATGAGTTTTGTTACTGCTGTTGGATCATTTGGTTACTTTCTTTCACCAATTTTTACTAATTTTTCTCTCACAGAATTTGGGTGGAATTACACATTATTTGTCTTTTGCTTATTTTTGTTATCTGGTTTAGTTGCTGCATATTTTGTGAGATCTCCATCTAAAACAGAAAGTGTTGAAAAAACTTCAGATCAATCTTTTCAGGAAGCTCTCTCAGAAGCATTTAAAACTAAAAGTTATATTTTACTTGTATCTGGTTTTTTTGTATGCGGCTTTCATATAACTTTGGTTGGAACGCATGTACCTAAATATGTAATTGATAGAGGACTTGAGGATTGGACTGCTGCAGCAATTTTATCTTTAATTGGTTTATTTAACATTTTTGGCTCACTATTAAGTGGCTACCTCTCCGCAAAAATGAGTAAGAAAATTATCCTTAGTGCAATTTACTTTTTAAGAGGTGTTTCAATAATTTTTTTTATATTTACGCCCGCAAGTAATATTAATGCTTTTTTATTTGGTGCAAGTTTTGGTTTTTTATGGCTTTCAACAGTCCCTGCAACTAGTGGAATTGTAGCTCACCTATTTGGGACAAAATATTTAGGCCTTTTGTATGGAATTGTTTTTTTAAGTCACCAAGTTGGATCTTTTTTTGGCGCTTATTTAGGGGGTTTGTTTTATGATCTATATGGGTCATATGATTATGCGTGGTATTTAGCAATTGCATTATCAGTTTTTGCGGCAATAATTCATTTACCAATTAGAGAAGAACCAGTTTTAAGACTAAAAACAGAATAATTTGAGCAGATTAAATCAATTAACAGAGATACATCAGTCAGGAAAACCCTACATTATTTATAAATCTAAAAAAGGATTTAATCTTTATACCGATTTTTCAAAAAAAATTATTTTAAATAATAAAAATATTAAAAGTTTTTTAACTAAAAAAAATAAAAAAAAATTTAAAAATACTGATCTTTTTATTGGTTTTTTTGGATATGAGTTATTAAATAATCTGATTAATGTTAAAATCCCAAAACAGAAAAATTTAAACTTTCCCAAGGGTATTTTTTATAAACCAGAAAAAAAGATTAAACTTAGCAACAAGTTAAATTTTAATTTTGAAAATTTTAAATCAGGTAATTTTAAAATAAATATCAATAGAAAAAATTATACAAAAATATTTAATGAATTTAAGAAAAAAATAAAAAGTGGTGAAACATACCAAATTAAAATTTGCACTAAATATAAAACAAAGTCGAAAATTAATCCGTTAGATTTTTTTTCGAGATTATCTAATACTAATCTAGCTCCTGAAGCTTTCATGATTAAAGATGATAATTACTCAATAATTAGTTGTTCCCCAGAAACTTTAATTACAAAAAAGGGGAGTGATATATCCACAAAACCAATAGCTGGAACTGTAAAAAAAACAAAGCATTTTAATAAAATAAAAGCATTAAATTATTTCAGAAAAAATTTAAAAGAAACTAAAGAGCATAATATGATTGTTGATATGGAAAGAAATGATTTATCAAGAATTTGTAAAGTGGGCACTGTAAAACTATCTAAACAAAAAATTGTAGAAGAATATAAAGATCTTTATCATTATGTTAGCCTCATCAAGGGAAAATTAAAAAAAAATATAAATAATTTTGAAATCATTAAAGCAATGATGCCTGGCGGTTCAGTTATTGGGTGTCCAAAGATAAATACGCTTAATCTTTTAAATAATCAGGAAAAAGAAAATAGGAATATTTATACAGGTAGTTTTGGTTACATAAAATTCAATGGTGATATGAGATTTAACATAATTATACGTTCAATTTTAAATTTTAAAAATATATCTGAAATTTCAGTTGCTTCAGGCGTTGTCGTCGATAGTAATGCCAATCACGAATTTAATGAAAATTTTCTTAAAGCTAAAGCGTTAATAGATTTATTTAAATGATTTATGTAATTGATCATAACGACTCCTTTACTCATAATGTAGTTCATCAATTTGCTTTGTTTGATAAAGTTGAGTACGATAATTACGATAAAATTAGTGAAAATAAAATTAAGAATGCATCAACAATAATTCTTTCACCTGGACCAGGTAATCCAAAAAATTATCCAATCACTTCAAAAATATATAAAAAATATAAAGGTAAAAAGAAAATCATAGGGATTTGTTTAGGATTTCAACACATTCTATTTTGTGAGGGTGCAAAAATTGTTGAACAAAAAAAAATTTATCATGGTTTTCAATCAAATATAAAAGTAATCACTAATAAATCTTTATTCAAAAAAGGAAAAATATTTAAAGTTGGCAGGTATCACTCTTTGAAGTTAAAAGAGCCTTTCAAATCTAATAATTTTGAGATAACTATGAGATGTTTAAATTCAAAAGTCGCTATGGCATTTGAAAATCATAAGGAAAAAATATATGGATTTCAATTTCACCCAGAATCTTTTTTAACTATCAATGGTAACGTACTTATTAAAAAAATCTTATCAGCTTAAAGACTTAAAGCAAATTGAATATCAAGATCTTTGGGAAGATCATGGAATTTTTACAACAATGTGGATTTTTGGTAAACCACCAAAAATTTTATTTTTTGATAATCATTTAAAAAATTTAATTTCGTCCTTAAAAAAATATCGAATAAAAAAAAAATCTTTAAAAACAGATATTTTACAAATAATTAATAAAAATTTATCAAAAAAAAGGAAGTATAATCATTTATTGAGAATTGCTATAAATAAGAAAATCATTTCAATATCTTTAAGAAAAAGACTTAAACCAAAATCAAATTTTAATTTAAAGTTAGTAAAATTTAAAAGAGAAAAACCAGAATTTAAAAATCTTAAATACAAAAAAATCTTGTCATATTTATCTAGAATGGATAACTCTCAATCAGATATTGCATTGGTATCTAACAAGAAATTATTAGAAACTGGAACTTCAAATTTATTATTTGTTAAAAATCAAAAATTTTTTACACCCAAAAAGGACTATTATGAGGGAAATACTTATAAATTTTTTAAAACCAAAATTAAAAAAATAATTAAGAAAGATATTTTGCTTAAAGAGATAAAAAATTATGATGAAATATTATTAATAGGATCTGGGAAAGGTGTAACTTCAGTTAGAACTATAAATGAGCTTAAATGGAAAAGAAAAAACCTAAAAAAATTTAAGTTTCTATCAAAACAATATTATGCAGTTATAAATAAATGCAACACTTATAGATTTTAGATAATGAAAGATCCAAACAATCCCTGTTTATTTTGTAACATTAAAAAAACTGGATTAGCTCATGAAAATGAGTTGGCATATGCAAGTTATGACTCATATCCAGTTTCGGAACATCATTGTTTGATTATACCTAAAAGACACATAAAGGATTATTTTGATTTATCTGATGATGAATTGGTTGCGTGTAATGATCTTATAAAAATTGTAAAAAAAGAAATAACCAGTAAAGATCCATTAGTTGAAGGATTTAATCTAGGTACAAATATAGGAATTGTGTCTGGTCAATCTATTTTACATTGTCATTTTCATCTAATTCCTCGTAGAGAAGGAGATGTTGATAATCCACAAGGTGGAGTGCGATCGGTTATTCCAAACAAACAACATTATAAAAGAAAAAATTAGCCTATTATAAAAGACAAATTGACCCCAGTTTGTGGTTGAACTATAAATTCAACTATATATAAAACTTTAAGATTAATTCAAAATTTAACAAAAGGCGGAAATGTTAAGTAATAACCCATTTTCAATTTTATCCGAAACAATTTCACCATTAGCAATGCAATCTTTTATCATTGCAATGATTTTGTTAATTGCAATTGGAACTATTATTCAAATGATACATCACAAAAATTTGACTTATTTTTTTAACAACGCAAAAAAAGCAAAACTATCAGCAACAAAAAAATTAGGTGTTGGAGAAAAAGTTTCTGTTATTGCTAAAACAACGGTTGTTGATATTGGTACAACTTCTGAATTAGGTTTTGGTAAAAGAAGACTGGCTCATGTCCTAGGAATGTATGGCACAATTTTATTTTGGGTATCTTCAGCTATTTTAGTTTTTTGTTACACAGGTGCCGATAAACCAAGTTCTCAAACTTGGTCAATAATTTGGCATGCAGGAGCAATATTAACATGTTTAGGTGGATATTGGTTTTGGTTTTTTTTAAGAGTTGATGTTTCAGCAGAAGCCCATCCTTGGTATAGAATTATTAAAGCTGATTTATTTGTTTTAGCGTTACTTGCGTGTTCAACTTTTGGGTTAGCTTGGTCATTCACGCAATTTAATGGGCAAATAGGTTTGTCTTATTTATTTTTAATTTTATTTGTTGCATCTAATCTAATTTTATTTGGTGGTGTTTACTGGTCGAAATTTGCTCACATGTTTTATAAACCTGGAGCAGCTATTCAGAAAAATTTAGCAGAGGCAGATGGATCTAGGGATAATTTACCTCCACCAGCTGATGCTCCAGAACAATTTGGCCTGGGTATAAAAAGGGAAGAGCCAAAACACTATTAATATGTTATTAGAAAAAGGAGAAAAATAAATTATGTCAACATTTGTATATATGACTAGATGTGATGGCTGTGGACACTGTGTAGATATTTGTCCATCAGATATAATGCATATAGATGAAAATATAAGACGTGCAAAAAATATTGAACCTAATTTTTGCTGGGAATGTTATTCATGTGTAAAAGCTTGTCCAAATCATGCAATAGATGTTAGAGGTTACGCTGATTTTGCACCAATGGGTCATAGTGTTAGAGTTAGAAGAGAAGAGGAAAAAGGAACGATTTCTTGGAAAATAAAATTTAGAAACGGCACAGAAAAAAATTTTGTGTCACCAATTACCACTAAACCTTGGGGAAAATTTATTCCAAAACTTGCTGAAGGCGATAAACCTAATCAAGGTGAAATTAATTCCCAAAGATTGTATACTGAGCCAGAGGGATTAAATACAAATCAAGAATTGCCATCAGTTCCAAAAGAAGCCTTTAAAAAAGGAGTTTACTATTAATGGCAAAACATAAAACTCATTATGAAGAATGTGATGTTTTAGTAGTTGGTGGAGGTATGGCCGGAACAGGAGCTACTTTTGAAGCAAGACATTGGGGAAGAGATCTTAAGATAGTTTGTGTTGAAAAAGCAAACATAGATAGAAGTGGAGCTGTTGCACAAGGACTTTATGCAATTAACTGCTACATGGGTATGCAGTGGGATGAAAATCAGCCAGAGGATCACGTAAGATATGCTCGTAATGATCTTATGGGAATGGTCAGAGAAGATTTAGGCTATGATATGGCTCGTCATGTAGACTCAACTGTTCATATGTTTGATGAGTGGGGTTTGCCAATGATGAAAAATGAAAAAACAGGAAGATATTTAAGAGAGGGTAAATGGCAAATAATGATACATGGTGAAAGCTATAAACCGATTGTTGCCGAAGCTGCAAAAAAATCAGCTGATAAAATTTATAATAGAATAATGATAACTCATTTATTAATGGATGAGGCTCAAGAAAATAGAATTGGAGGTGCCGTTGGATTTAATATGAGAACTGGAGATTTTCATGTGTTTAGATCTAAAACAGTGATAGTTGCTGCTGGTGGGGCCTCGCACATTTTTAAACCAAGAGCAGTTGGGGAGGGAATGGGTAGAACCTGGTATGCTCCTTGGAGTAATGGTTCAGCGTATGCACTACCTATTGCTGCAGGAGCAAAAATGACTCAAATGGAAAATAGAATTGTCTTATGTAGATTTAAAGATGGTTATGGACCTGTCGGTGCATATTTTTTACATTTAAAAACATATACACAAAATGCGAATGGTGAAAACTATGAGAAGAAATGGTATGATCAAACTAAGGAATTAGTTGGAGAATATATAGATCATCACCCAACACCCACATGTTTAAGAAACCATGCATTTATTCAAGAAGTAGCATCAGGTAATGGACCAATTCATATGGTTACAACAGAAGCTTTCCAAGATCCTCATTTAGAAACGGTTGGTTGGGAAAATTTTCTAGGAATGACAGTTGGACAAGCGGTAGTTTGGGCTTCACAAAATATTGATCCAAAATATACAAATCCAGAACTAACAACATCTGAGCCGTACGTAATGGGTTCACATGCAACTTGTTCAGGTGCATGGGTAAGTGGACCTGAAGACCTTTCACCTCCAGAATATTTCTGGGGATATAATAGAATGTTAACAATAGATGGACTTTTTGGTGCTGGTGATACAGTTGGGGGAAGTGCCCATAAATTTTCTTCAGGATCTTTTACTGAGGGAAGACTTGCTGCAAAAGCAGCAGTAAAATATATTGAAGATCAAAAAGCAAAAGGTATTAAAGTTTCAGATAAACAATGTGATGATTTCAAAAAAACTGTTTACAAACCCCTTGACAATTTCACAGTAGCTCAAAATGAGATAACTGGTGGAACTGTCTCTCCAAGTTATATTTCTCCTATTCAGGGTTTGCAAAGACTTCAAAAAATTATGGATGAATATGTTGGTGGTATTACATCTAATTACATGACAAATGGAAATTTATTAAAAAAAGGTTTGGAACTATTAGCCTGGCTTCAAGAAGATTTAGAGCATGTTGGGGCAGAAGATTACCATCAATTAATGAGAGCTTGGGAGCTAAAACACAGAGCCTTAACTTCTCAATGTGTAACAGAGCATACTTTATTTAGAGAAGAAACTCGTTGGCCCGGTTATTATTACAGGGGAGATCATATGAAACTTGATGATGAAAATTGGCACTGTTTAACGGTATCTAGGAGAGATCCAAAAACAGGCAAGTTTACGATGGAAAAAGTTCCTGTTTACCATATAGTTGACGAAAAAGAAAAGAAGAAGGCCTCATAAAATTATTATTAATAAATTACCTATGGATTTACTGTCAAAATCTGATGATGAGATATTTGCTATTGGAAAACCATTTTGGGAAAATTTAGTTAGATCTTCAAATCTAAAAGATTATGGCAGTTTTACAAGAGATTTCTCTACCCAGATGTTGTTTGGCGCAAACGAGGTAGAGCTCGGCAAACAATGGGCTAATAACGAACTTATTACTAATCTAAAAGAGACTTATGAACCCTTTGGCACCTTGAGAAGAGGAGAACATGTAACTGTTTTAATCAAGCAAACAAATAAGAAAATTCCAGGAGAGTTTTTGGGAAGGTTAGTTTTAGGTCTCGAGGATGGTGAGATCAAGGTCTTTGGGGCGACCATCTATTAATTTAAAAAAAACCAATTTATTAAATTATAGTTTGACAATTTTTTAACTGGGTGTATTGAGAGAGAGGATATGCATCTTTCAAATATAAAAATTCCTGAAAAAATCTTAAACAAAAAAACAACATTTATTAAAACAGGAATTTTTTCAGCAATAATTGCTTGTTGGGGTGTGATCTTAGTTGGAACTTTTCTAACTTTTAAATAAATTATATTTATAATTTTTATTTATAAATGGAAGTTTTTTTACCCATTGCTCAAGTCTTTATTAATCCAATAGAAATTCTTTTATTAAGTGCAATAGTCGGAGTTCTTTCAGGTCTATTTGGTGTTGGGGGTGGTTTTTTGATGACACCATTTTTGATTTTTATGGGAGTACCTCCAGCTTATGCTGTTGCAAATGAAGCAAATAATATTTTAGCAACTTCCGTATCAGGGTCTACCACTCATTATCTAAAGAATACTCTAGATTATAAAATGGGTCTTATAATTGTGATTGGTGGTTCAATAGGCACTGCTTTAGGTATTTATACTTTTACTTATTTTAAAGATTTAGGAAAAATAGATACGGTTATTTCATTAGCTTATATGTATATACTTGCAATAATAGGAACATTAATGTTGGTTGAAAGTTTAGGTGAAATAGATAAAGCAAAAAAGAATGTGATTGAAAGAAAAAAACTTCATGTTCATTATTGGATACATGGTCTGCCTTTTAGAATGAGATTTCCAAAATCAAAGTTATATGAAAGTATATTTACACCAATAATAATTGGATTGGTTGTTGGTTTTATCGCAGCTATAATGGGAATAGGAGGAGCTTTTATATTAGTTCCAGCTATGATCTATCTAATTAAAATGCCAACAAAATTAGTTCCAGGAACTTCTTTATTTGTTACAATTTTTGTAAGCGTAATAGTAACTTTTTTACACTCATTTAACTATGGTTCGATAGATTTAATGTTAGTTTTATTGTTAGTAATAGGATCAATAATTGGAGTTCAAGTAGGGCAAAAAATTGGAGAACAAATAGACAGCTCTGGATTGAAAGCATTGTTGGCAATTTTACTACTAATTGTTGGAATTATAATTGCTTATGATAGTTTTTTTGCTGAAAAAATTGTAAATGAGACAATTATCTCAACAAATCAAGATTTAAATTTCTTTTCAAATTTTATTAAAGAGTTTTCAAAAGACATGCCTTTTTTTTATGGATTGTTTTCTATTATGTTTGCAGTTTTTCTTGGAATAGGTGCAGCATTTATAAGAAGGTTTTTATCGAATATGAGAAAGAAATATTTTAATAAAACTGCAAAATAATCTAAGTAATTAATTTAAAAATAGTTTCAATATATATTAAGCTTATCAAACCTACAGTCACAGCTGCAATAAGTCCTACAATGAATGGTTTATAACCCATTGATTTTAATTCATTTAAATTAATAGATATTCCTACTGCTGCCATAGCCATTGTTAGAAAAGCAGTCGCTAGAATCTTAAAATATTCAATTAATTTTTCCCACATTAAATAGTTATTATTTTCATTCAAAAAAATTTGATCACCTACATTTCGAAATAATATCATTCCAATAAAACCAAGAACAAAATATGGGAAAATATCAAAAATTGAGTATTTTTTATTTTTAACATCACCTCTGTTATACAAAAAAGCAAATAAAGGTATCATAATTACTAAAAAAGTATTTCTTATTAATTTAGTTACTGTTGCTACATTAAGAGTTTCAGGACTGTTGAATTGCTGATCATAAATAAGACCTGCTGCAGCTACTTGTGAAGTTTCATGAATTGAAGTTCCTAAAAATAAACCTGACTTAATCTCATTTTCATTGAAATACCATTCAGCAAAATATGGATATGCAAGCATAGCAATAACTCCAAATAAGGTGATATTTGCGATTGCATAGGCAATTTCAGTTTTTTTAGCATTTATCACTGGTGCAGTTGCAACAATCGCAGTTGCTCCACAAACACTAGTACCTATAGCTATCAGATATGACATTTTAGAAGAGATAGGTACTTTTTTTATTAATAACTTAATTAATATTAAAACTCCAATAATACAAACAATTATAAGAGGTATTGCTATCGTTCCAAATTTTATAAATTCTTCAAAGCTTAATCTTATTCCTAAAAAAATAATTCCAAGTTTAAGTATATATTGCTGGGTAAAATCCAGTCCAATCATCATACCAGGTCTCGGGGTAAAGGCATTGCCCATTAAAATTCCTAAGAGAATTGCTATTAAAACAGTAGAGATCGGGCTTTTAACAGTTCCAAAAATCTCGATAGCTAAAACATTGTTTATACCTTGTGAAAATAAATAAAAAATTAATGCTAATGTAACTCCTGGAAAAATTTTTTTTAAGTATAAAAGTTTTGAGGACACTGTATGAAAGAGCTGTAATACTTAAGCACTTCTATAAAGCTTAGTCATAACAAATTCTTTATGACCTAGTGCTTCAGCGCAGGTTAATCTTCCATTAGCCACTCTTAGTGTTGTCTCAATGAGTTTATCTCCCGCCTCTGATAAATTCATTTCTCTTGAAAGGATTTTTGATACATCGCAATCTACATGTTCACTCATACTTTTTGCTGTCAATGGATTTGCAGTTAACTTGACCACAGGCTCAATAGGATTTCCAACTATATTTCCTTGTCCTGTTGGGAATAGATGAATATTAAAACCACCAGCTGCTTGTAGTGTGATACACTCAGCTGCCGCTGAAGATGTATCCATAAAATATAAACCAGGACCTTTGGCAGGCTCCTCGGCAGGTTCAAGAACATCTATAAATTTTAAATTTCCAATTTTTTGAAAATTTCCAAAAGCCTTTTCTTCAATAGTTGTTAATCCACCAGCTATATTTCCAGCCGTCGGTTGACTCTCTGAAAGATCATCAGTTGCTTCTTTTAATATAAAATCATTATATTCATTCCAGGTTTTCATAAATTTGTCAGATGCTTCTTTTGTTGCACCTCTTGTTGCACAAACTTGTTCTGCTCCAGTTAGTTCCGAAGTTTCTCCAAAACATAAATGAACACCCATTGGTTCTAATTTTTCCATTAAATTTCCAACAGTTGGGTTTGATGCTAGTCCTGATGTTGTATCTGACTCTCCGCACTTTACTGAAATCCATAAATCACTCATTGGACACTCTTCTCTTTGTTTTTCAGATGCCCATTGTGAAAATTCTTGAGCTTTTTTAGATGCTTTCATTACAGTTCCAATATCACCCGTTCGCTCTATGTGGAAACCTTCAACCGGTTTTCCTGTTTTAGCTATTCCATCAACAATTTTTTTTGTCCACTTTGGTTCAATTCCAATAACAATTACTGCAGCAACATTTGGGTTACTACCAGTACCAATCATAGTTCTAAAATGTAATTCTAAGTCTGCTCCAAATTGAAGTCTGCCATATGAATGTGGTAATGCAATTGTACCTTTAATATTGTTAGCTACTGCTTCAGCACAGGCATTAGATATATCATCGACGGGAAGAATTATTACATGATTTCTTGTTCCAGCTCTGCCGTTTTCTCTTTTATAACCTAAAAAACTTTTTGGGATTTCCATAAGATTACCATTTTTTTGTTTTTACATTATGAACATGAACATGCTCACCTTTTTTAATAGATTTGACCACCTTACCAATATCATGTCCATATTTAAGTATTGTGTCACCTTCATTTAAATCTATCATTGCAATTTTATGTCCAAGAGGAATTTCATCCATTGATTGAATATTTACAGAGCTGTCATTTTCCATTATCCAGCAATTACAATCTTGTTTTGGGGTAATTTTCTCAATAACAACAACACCAACATTATCTTTTTGGTCATGTATTATTATATCTGTAGCCATAAAAATAGGTCGATTTGTTTGTTTGAATTTTGTGAAATCTTATATATTAATCGCAAAAAACTAACAAATAGTTTTTAAAAAAATTGTACCACTTATTAATTTAGAAAGGTTCTATTAATGACAAAAATGACGACAGAAGAAGCCTTTGTGAAAGTTTTACAAATGCACGGCATTGAACATGCTTTTGGTATAATTGGTTCTGCATTTATGCCAATCTCAGATATTTTTCCCGATGCTGGAATTACATTCTGGGATGTCGCTCATGAAACTAACGGTGGGTTAATAGCTGACGGTTATACAAGATCCACTGGAAAAATGTCAATGGTCATTGCGCAAAATGGACCTGGTATTACTGGGTTAGTTACACCAATAAAAACAGCTTATTGGAATCATACACCTTTACTTTTGGTAACTCCACAAGCAGCAAACAAAACTATGGGCCAAGGGGGTTTTCAAGAAGTTGAACAAATGAATTTATTTAAAGATATGGTTTGTTATCAAGAAGAAGTAAGAGATCCTTCAAGAATGGCAGAGGTTTTAAATAGAGTAATAGAAAAAGCAATAAGAGGATCAGCTCCAGCTCAAATAAACGTTCCAAGAGATTATTGGACACAAGTGATAGATATTGAGCTTCCACCGATTGTAAGATTAGAAAGACAGGGTGGTGGAGCCGAAGCGATAGATAAGGCTGCAAAACTTTTATCAAATGCAAAATTTCCTGTAATTTTATCTGGTGCAGGAGTTGTTATTGGTGGAGCAATTGAGGAAACAAAAAAACTTGCAGAAAAATTAGACTCACCAGTTTGCTCTGGTTATCAACATAATGATAGCTTTCCAGGAAGTCATCCGTTGGCTGTTGGACCATTAGGATACAATGGATCTAAAGCCGCAATGGAACTTATTTCAAAAGCAGATGTAGTTTTAGCTTTAGGAACAAGACTAAATCCTTTTTCAACCCTTCCAGGATATGGAATTGATTATTGGCCCAAGAACGCAAATATTATTCAAGTAGATATGAATCCGGATAGAATTGGTTTAACGAAAAAAGTTACTGTTGGAATAAGTGGTGATGCAAAATTGGTTGCAGCACAGATTTTAGAAAAATTATCGGCAAATGCAGGAGACATTGATAGACAAAAAAGAAAAGATTTAATCCATCAAACAAAATCTGCGTGGTTACAAAAATTATCAAGTTTAGATCATGAAGATGATGATGAGGGAACAGTATGGAATAAAGAAGCAAGAGAAAGAGATAAGGATAGAATGTCCCCAAGACAAGCTTGGAGAGCAATACAAGCTGGAATGCCTGAAGATGTAATTATATCTAGTGATATTGGAAATAATTGTGCAATTGGAAATGCATATCCAACATTTGAAAAACCAAGAAAATATTTAGCACCTGGTTTATTTGGTCCTTGTGGTTATGGTTTCCCTTCAATCTTGGGAGCAAAGATAGGATGTCCTAATACTCCAGTTATTGGTTTTGCAGGAGATGGAGCTTTTGGAATAAGCATGAACGAAATGAGTTCTTGTGCAAGAGAGGAGTGGCCTGCAATTACAATGGTAATTTTTAGAAATTACCAATGGGGTGCGGAAAAAAGAAATACAACTCTTTGGTTTGATAATAATTTTGTTGGAACAGAACTTGATCCAGAATTAAGTTTTGCAAAAGTTGCTGAAGCTTGTGGTTTGAAAGGAGTTACCGTAAAAACGATGGAAGAGACAACTGAAGCTATTAAAAAATCTTGTGAAGATCAAAAGGAAGGCATTACAACATTTATTGAAGTTATTTTAAATCAAGAATTAGGTGAACCTTTTAGAAGGGATGCTATGAAAAAACCAGTTAGAGTAGCTGGTATTAAAAAAGAGGATATGAAAAAGCAACCTTCTTTAATTTCTTAAGATCTTTTAATTAATTAACAATTATCGTAATCTTTCTTTATGGAAGTAGTTAATGATAAGAGCTGTAGTTGGGTAAACGATCTAAGTCCAAGAAGGAATACAAAAACCATTTCATCAGATTTAAATTGTGAATGGTTGATTATAGGTGCAGGTTATACAGGTTTGTCGGCTGCAAGAAAATTAGGCCAGCTTAATCCAAATCAAAAAATTCTATTAGTGGATGCTCAATTAGCAGGCGAGGGCGCGAGCTCAAGAAATTCAGGTTATTTAGTTGATACAACACTTAATGATGGTTTCACCTCTAATAAAGAATTAGAAAACTATAAAAAAAAAGCTGATATATATAAATTAGGAATAGATGTAGTTAAAAGATTTATCAAAGAACATCAGGTTAATTGCGATTGGAATGAATGTGGAAAATATTTTGCATCTTCCAAAGTTGAAGATGAAAATATTTTAGAAAATTTCTCAAATACTTTATCTAAATTAGGCTTTGAGCATAATATATTATTTGATAAAGACCTTAGAAAAAGATTAGGCACTAAATTTTATAATATCGCTCTTTATACAAAAGGAGGTATTTTATTACATCCAGGTAAATTAGTAAGAGCAATGATTGATACATTACCTGAAAATGTAAAACTTTATGAAAATTCGTTATTATTAAATTGGAAAATGTCTAACGATACAATTAATTGTAATTTTAAAAGTGGCTCAATAAAATCAAAAAAAATAATCTTTGCGACTAATGGATTTCTTAAATCACTTGGTATTAGAGCAAATTATAATTTTCCAATTACTCTAACCGCAAGTATGACAAGGCCTTTGACTGAAAAAGAATTTTTATCAATTGGAGAACCAAAAGAGTGGGGCGTTTTACCTGTTAAACCAATGGGTGCAACAATTAGAATGACCAATGATAGAAGAATTTTGATTAGAAATACTGCTGAGGTTCATAATCCATCCCAGATGACTAAATCTACTTTGAAAAAAAGATCTATAAAGCAAAAGATTGGTATTAAAAAAAGATTTCCACAATTGCCAGATGATATAATCCAATCAACTTGGTCAGGAATTGTCTCAAGAACCAGGAATAGTTCTCAAATTTTTGAAAAAATTCAAGAAAATATATTTGTTGCAGGTTGTTATAATGGTTCTGGCATTGGAGTAGGCACATTATTTGGTGAACAAATTGCTATTAAGGCTAGCAATGAACACACAAAAGAAATTGAAACTATTGAGGCAAGAACTAAACCAACTTGGTTACCACCACAACCTTTTTTGAATTTAGGTGTTAAAGCTAGACTAATGTATGAGAGATTGAGAGCTAAATCTGAAATTTGATTAGCAATTTACAAATTCACGTCAGGCCAGTCTTTATCATTGTATCTATCAAGTTCTTTTTGTGTAAAAGGCCTAAATAAAATCCAACCAATGACAATCACTAAAGCTAACAGTATAATTGTTTGCATGACTTATTTTAATACAGGCATAGGATTTAGTCTAGCTTCAAACTGATTAATTTTAAAATCTTTTAAATTCTCAATAAGTATCGTAATCTTTATTTATGGATGAAATTAAAATAAGCTCAAATAGAAGTTTTGGTGTCGTATTTTTCTTAGTATTCTTATTGATAGCTCTTTACCCTTTAATAAATGATGGAGAGGTAAGAATATGGTCTCTAATCACTTCTATTATATTTCTAATTTTAGGGTTGCTAAATTCAAAATTTTTAAATCCATTGAATAAAATTTGGTTCAAGTTTGGGATAATATTGGGAAAAATAATTTCACCTTTAATAATGGGGATTATATTTTTCTTGGTAGTAACACCTACTGGTTTAATAATGAGATTGCTAAGAAAGGATATTTTAAGTTTAAAATATAATCAAAATAAATCTTATTGGATTGAAAAAAAAGGTCCAAAAAGTAAAATGAAAAATCAATTCTAATATGAGTTTTATTAAAGAATTTTGGGAATTTTTAAAAGTACGAAAAAAATATTGGCTTTTTCCAATTATAATTGTTCTTGTTGTATTTGGTGGACTAATAGTATTAACTCAAGGCTCGGCAGTAGCTCCATTTATATATACAATATTTTAAAGTGACCTCTATATTAGGTATTTCCGCATTTTATCATGATAGTGCAGCTTGTATTTTAAAAGACGGGAAAATAATCGCAGCAGCACAAGAAGAGAGATTTACTAGAAAGAAACATGATCCAAATTATCCTCATAATGCAATTGATTTTGTTTTAGAATATGCAGACTTAAAATTAAGTGAAGTAGACCAAATTGTTTTTTTTGAAAAACCATTTTTAAAATTTGAGAGGCTGTTAGAAACTTACGTTGCTTTTGCTCCAAGAGGCTTCATTTCTTTTGCTAAGGCAATGCCTTTATGGATTAAAGAAAAGCTTTTTCAAAAAAACCTTTTATTTAACAAACTTAAAAATCATGATAAAAATTATAAATCTGACCAAAATATTTTCTTTTCAGATCATCATTTAAGTCATGCAGCAAGCGCTTTTTTCCCATCACCTTTTAATGAAGCAGCTATATTAACAGCAGATGGAGTAGGTGAATGGGCAACTACTACAGTAGCTGTTGGAAAAAATAATAACTTAGAAATTAAAAAAGAAATCCATTTTCCCCATTCACTGGGTTTGCTTTATTCAGCTTTTACTTACTATACAGGATTTAAAGTGAACAGTGGTGAATATAAGTTAATGGGTTTAGCACCTTACGGAACCCCAATTTATGTGGATAAAATAAAAAAGCTTATTGATATTAAAGGTGATGGAACATTTCGTTTAGATCAAAAATATTTTAATTATGCTACTGGACTAACAATGACAAATGAAAAATTTGACAATTTATTTGGTCAAAAACCTCGTAATCCTCAAAGTCAAAAGATAACTCAGTTTCATATGGATATTGCTGCATCAATTCAAAAAGTCACTGAGGAAATAATGATAAAATTAGCTAGATCAATTCGAAAAGAGTATGGTTTAAAAAATTTGTGTCTTGCTGGTGGTGTAGCACTAAATTGTGTTGCTAATGGAAAAATTCTTCAAGAAAAAATTTTTGATAATATTTGGATACAACCTGCTGCTGGAGATGCAGGCGGATCATTAGGCGCAGCTTTGGCTCTTTGGTATTCTGAACAAAAAAATGAGAGAGTTGTTAACTCAAAAGACGATATGAAAGGTTCTTATCTTGGAACAGATTTTACACAAAAAGAAATAGAAAAAGAACTAAAATCAATAGGAGCTGATTATGAAATTTTTAATTATGATCAATTAATTGACAAAACTGCTCAATTTCTCTCAGAAGAAAAAGCTATTGGATGGTTTCAAGGAAGAATGGAATTTGGCCCAAGAGCTTTGGGAGGAAGATCTATTTTAGGAGATCCTAGATCAGACAAGATGCAAAAAAATCTTAATTTAAAAGTAAAATACAGAGAGAGCTTCAGACCTTTTGCTCCATCTGTTTTGCGGGAAGATTTATCAACATGGTTTGATATGAGTGTTGATAGTCCATATATGTTATTAGTTTCTAATATTAATACGGACAAAAAAATTGAAATGAGTGAGGAACAAAAAAATCTTTTTGGAATAGATAAGTTAAACATTAAGCGATCAGAAATTCCTGCGGTAACTCATGTTGATTATTCAGCTAGAGTTCAGACAGTTACAAAAGACACAAATAGCCGTTATTATGATTTAATCTCAAAATTTAAAGAAAAAACAGGCTGCCCACTTGTTGTAAATACCTCATTTAATGTAAGAGGTGAGCCTATTGTAAACTCACCTACTGATGCTTTTAATTGTTTTATGGGAACAGAATTAGATTATTTAGTAATAGGAAATTGTATTTTGGAAAAAAGTAAGCAAGATCCTAATCTAAAAAAAGATTACACAGAAGAATTTGAACTAGATTAAATTTTATCTAAAATATTTTTTGCAATAATTTTATTTCCGTTTGAATTCCAATGCATATCACAGAGTATATGGTTTTGTCTGTAATTTTGAATTGAACTGGAATACTTGAAAAAATCTTTTGAAGTGTCAATTAGTGGTATTTCCCTCATTGATGACCAATCTTTTAATAAATTAAAATGATTACTTTTTTCTGTGTCTTTATTATTATAAAGAATATCAATTGCAGAAGGATAGTAAACAATTTCTAAATTAATACTATTTTCATTTAATAAATTATAAATTTTATCTAAATAAGACAAAGTTTTATTTTGACCTTCAATTACCCAATTATTTGATTGAATTTTTGTGTCATAAGCGTATCCAAATCTCTCATAATCTAAATATTTAACGAAATTGGTTACGTTATTTTTATTTTCTAGACACTTAGCAGGCCCTTCTGAGATTGTTGCACTAAAAAAAATTTCGTAAAATTTGAATACAAAAGAGTTTTGTTTTAAGTAATTTTTAAGTAAATATTTAAAATTTTTTTGCTCATTCTCTTCATCAGAATTCCATTTTCTAACAATATTTCCTTTTTTATCTTCTCTATAAAATATACCTTCATCTTGGATATCTGATGTATCAACAAACAAGAAAATTTTTTTAAACTTAATTTTTTTTTCTGATATAAAATAATCTAACTTTTTAAAATATATAGAGGGTGAATAACTTACAAATCCAAGGTTTAGTAAATTATAATTATCATTTTTATTATAGATTTGAGTAATAAAATGATCTTTATAATCCAAACCTGATCCGTATACAAAAGAGTCACCCATAAATCCAATATTTTTTTTATCAACATTATAATTGTAGTTTGCTCCAACTCTCATGCCATGATTATTAGTAATTACTTGATATTTTTTATCTCCCCAAAATTCAGGTACATTAATATTTGGAACTATATCATGGTGAAATCTTTTTGATTTAATAGAGTAATTCTTCGTTGTTCCAATTTTTTTTTTAACATTAGAGGGTAATAAAAAATTGATAGTTAGATCACAAATTAAAACTAAAATTAAAAGGAATAATAAATATTTAAATAATTTCCAAATCTTATTTGCTGTATCCATTTTGATAATTGAAATTTAAAGGATAACTAAATCAAGTTTTTGTTTCCCAAGTCTTTCACTCCCTTTTTCGTTAACTAAGTAAGTTTCACCTAGATTCATCGCTAATTGACTATCTGAGTCCATTAATATCATATGTAGAAAAAAAATATTACCAACTTCTATATTATAAGGATTTTTTGTGTATAGCATGGGCCAGTCCATCCAATTAGGAGAAAAAGTCGCCCCTAGAGAATATCCACATGCATTCATTCTAGCTTTTTTAAAACCTAGATCATCGAATGTTTTGGCATGGATATCGAAAACATTTCCTATTTTATTTCCAGGAATAAGCTCTTTTTCACAATTTTTTAAAGCCGCGATACAGGCTTCATGCATTTCATAATGTTTTTTATTTGCTTTACCAATAGGTATAGTCCTAAACATTGCTGAATGATAATGTTTGTATGTACCTGCCCATTCAATAGTTAATTGGTCTGGACTAGATAAAATTTGTTTTTCAGATTGATATCTACACAATAATGCATTTTTACCACTTCCAATTATAAATTCATTTGCTGGATAATCACCACCACCTTCAAAAATAACTTTATTCATCTCAGCAAGTATCTTTGACTCACTCACACCTTTTTTTGCAAATTTCCACACTACATCAAGAGCTTTATCAGCTAGTTCTGCTGCTTTTTTTACATAAGTTATCTCTTCATCTGATTTTACAACTCTAAGTGCTGTAATTAGTTCTGAGTGATCTCCTAAAGTACAAAAATTTTTAAGTGTTTCATTTAATTTCATAGCAGAACGTCCAGTCATTCCATAGGCTTCATACTCAACACCAATATTTTTTCCTTTAAGGTTTAACTCATTTAAAATATTTTTTAACTCATGTGTAGGATCAGAATTATTTTTATCAACCCAAATTCTAATATCTTTTATATTAGACGTATTTTGTGCTTGTCTTAGATCTGGTGCTCTAGTTAAAAGTATCATGTTTCCTTTTTGATCCATTACAAGCGTTTGGAAAAAAACATATCCAAAAGTATCATAGCCAGTTAACCAATACATTGACTCTTGTCTAAAAATCAAAATCGCATCTAAACCAAACTTCTTCATGGATTTTATAGTATTATTTTTTCTATTAGAAAATTCTTGATCGCTAAAATGTAAAGCCATTAAGATATAATAGCTTTAACTGATCCCAATTTATCTATTCGTCCTTGATAAATTCCTTTACCTAAAATTGGAACTACTCCTACAGTAGAGCCTGTGAATACATAGAAATTTTTTCCTAATTTTATTTTATCTTTTTTTAATTTATTTAAAACAAACCTTAAAGAGTTTAGAGGGTTTATATAAACTGTATTAGTATTACCACTTACACTTTGATTTATTCTTTTATTTGCAATATTAGTTATTAGGTTTTTCACATTATTTTTTTTGTATTTTTTATTAGGTCCAATTAAAAATTTTACATTAGCACCAAAGTCACTACATAAATCTCCAAAGGAGGAAATTCCTTTTTTTTTTTGCCTGTAACCAACTACTTCAATACATGGAGCTATATGTGAAATATATTTTGAAATATTCTTCATTGTAATTGAACCTTTGCTTTTAAAAAAAGATTTTTTAACTTTATAACAAACCTCAAGTTCAATTCCTAAAGTGAATTTATTTACTTTTACCCTTTTACCACTTTTCAAAAAATTTCTTTTATAAACAGATGCATAAAAAGGTTCTTTTTCTCTTAATTTTTTTATTAATGGAATTCCAGTTCCTGCAGCTTTAAAACCTACAATTGGTTCTTTTATTTTGCTTTCACACAACTTTCTTAATTTTTCAGCATTTGAAAGTTTTTTGGTAAATTTTGAGGGAATAGCTGAAATGATTTTATTTTTTAAAAAAGCATTCACCAAACTATCTGAAATTTTATCTATTTGTCTTTTTTTCATAATTAATTTGGCAAAAATACATAGTTACAACATTTATTAAAATCATCAAGTTTATCAGTACTT
>CACPEI010000003.1 GCA_902632875.1 uncultured Pelagibacteraceae bacterium | reverse complement strand
TCTATTTTCGGAACAATTTTAAAAAATTCTTTTGATATATTTATGTCTCTGAACGAAATTCCAGCTTCGCAATTTTCACACTCATAGGAGTAGTAATCTTTTTGACAATCACATCTTTTATTGACCGTAAACTTAATTTTTTTCTTTAAATTCATTATCAAGTTATCTTGAATAACATTTGGATAAAATAGATATTTTTTTTTAAAAATGATTTGATCCATAATTAATTCAAAACGCTATGACCTCTGTTGGTTAAACATTTTCTGTAAAGGGATTGATATTCAGTGTCAGCTTCAGGACTGCCAATCCAGTAAACAATATTGCCAATAAATGAAGTGTTATTTTTTGCTAGCTTCTTGCAGTGTTGTAAATCATCAGTAATTTCGTGGGCTTTATTTTCATTAAAGGTTCCTGATCTTCCTGCTGTATCAACAACCGGTTTATAACTGCAAGAGGCAAGCGCTATTAAACTAATAAATAATAATATTCTTTTCATACTTAAACTTACAAAATTAAAGTTATTAATTTTAATGAAATAAAATTTAATTTTTTCACTGGGCTAAAAAAAAACCCCAGCGCGGAAAGGAACACGCTGGGGTACAAAGGAGTGTCAGAAATGAGAAGTGACACAATATGAGTCAGTTTTAATTCATTTGAAGTTTTAAATATAATGAAATAGAATTTAATTTTTTCATTAAGCAAATACAGGCTTTTATGACGATATTAAGAAACTTTGGATCTATAGAACAAGCACTAGCGCATAGCTTAAAGCATCTTAAAGAGGAGGAGGTGAAATCATCCACTGGAAAAAGTTTATCTCATTTCAGAAAGTGCTCAGATCCAGATAATAAAGATAACGTTATTTATTTCGAAGATGCAATTCATTTAGACGTACTACTCGATAGAGCGGGTTTAGGAACTCCTTTATTAAGCACATTTATACACACTATTGATAAAAAAAGAACTGAGAGTAATCAGGATTTTTCAGTGTCTCATAGCTTAATGCAAATAGTTGCTAGAATTGGAAATTTATCAGATGTTACTGAAAAAGCCCTGGATCCAAAAAGTCAGTCTGGAGTAAATCTCAGCAAACAAGAAAAAGATAAAATTTATAAGGCTTTAAAAGAGGTTGAAGGAAAAATGGCAGCACTAAAGAAAGCAGTGGATAATTAAGATGATAAAAAAATTTTTATTAATCATTACTATTGGAATATTAACAATCACTAATGCTAATAGTTTATCCGAAGAGGATTTAGTAGATCTTGCAGCTAAAGCAAATACTCGTGCAGCTGTCGGATTAATTTATGATTATTGTTCTGGTGAAGATGCTATTCTACAGGTTTTGTACAGTAAAAAGTGTAAATGTGCAATTAGGGCAGGAAAAGCAAAAAATAGGGCTGCAGTTGGTTTGATAGCAGATCAATGTGGGCTATAATTAAATTATGAAAAAAACATTTTTATCTATTATTTTTTTATTGGTTTCTACTCAATTAGTTTTTGGTAAAGAGGTTAGAACAAGATTTGGTTTCTATATTAATTTACCAAATAATTTTACTCAACTTGATGCAAATATTGATGAGCTATTAAAAAAAGATAATGAAGGTATTGTTAATAAAGAATATTTTGATGAATTAATGTCAGGCACTGTGAAATCAGATATGAATATTGAATATTTATTTCCAATAAAGAAATACAATCCCGAGACAAACAATATTAATATTACAATGGCAAAACAAGATTTTAGAGAAGTAATGGCTTTTACTATTGATGAATTATGTCCTGAAATGAGAACTATGATGGAAGGGCTATATAATAAAAGAATTAAAACATACCAATGTGTGAAAAATTCAAATAATATTAAAAAAAAATCAAGTCCTGCCACTTATTATTTTGAGTTGGATGGACCATTTAATAATCAAAGAGTACATATGATTATGTTGCAAACAAAAAGAGGATATTCAACTACATTCACTTTGGGGTGTGAAACTAAAAATTGTCCAAGTTTATTAAGAGATTTTGTTTCAATTGTAAATTCAAGGTCATAAAAAAGCTAAACTTCTTTAGATTTTCCAACCCTGTCTTTTCTAAATGTGATTATTTTATTATAATGACTATTTATTTTTATTTATTCTAATAAGTTATCAGGTAAAACTGTTCCCACTTTAGAGGTAAATGAGTTAATAACATCTCTAAATTCACCTTCCATGTCAGAAAGAGCCTTTTCCTTCTTAGCCATATTAGTTTCGTAGAATTTCTTTTCTTTGTCAATGATATCTCCCATAGAACCAATAGACTGAAAAAGCTTTCTCATTGGTAATTGAAAGCTTGGCCCAGTTACATGGTCCCAAAGTTTTTGCATTTCTTTAGGAGCATCAAAATCTTTTTTAGAGTTGAATTCTCTAATTAGATTTCTTCTTAAGAAATCAACTAATAAATGAATAATTTGATAATTCATTGGAATGATCATTATTCTTTTACCATGCCTCAAAGCATAACCAGTATGTTTATCACTATCCTTAGGCATTGCTGTAGTTACCAGTACTCCATAATTAATATTTTTTTCTTTCATATCACCCAAAAGTTTGGCGACCCATTCTTCTTTAAAAGTTTTATGATCCTTACTTTCAAAGTAAATTTGAGCTAAATTATTTTGGCCCTTATGGTTGATTGTTTGAATACAATCTCCTCCTTTAGCACCTTTTTTAATTTCATCAATATCGTCGTCAGGAAATTTATTTCTTAAAAAATCTTGTATAAGCTCCTCTTGGATTTCACCTTGAACTTCCACTGATTTTTGTTTGATTTGTTTAGCCATTTCGTTAATTCTTTTCTCTTGTCTTTGATTTTCAATTTGCATTTGTTTGTCTTTTTTAAGCATTTCATTATCTTTTTTGAGTAGCTCATTTTTTAGCTTCTCTATTTCTTTACCATTTTTTGCTTGTGCAGATTTTTCAAATTGGGCTTTTAGTTTTTTTTCGATTTCTTTTTCAAGATTTTTTTCTTGAAGCTTTAACTTATCCTCCATAGCTTTTTGTTTTTTTGAAAATTCAATTTGCATTTTATTTTCATTTATTTTTTTATTTTTTTCAGCAGATAGAATTTTAGCTTCTAAATCTTTAATTTTTTTATTACTTTCATTTTTGATTTCATTAGTAAGTTTTTGTTTTAAACTTTTTTCCTTATTTTCAAATTCAGCATTAACTTTATTTGAGAGCTCTTTTTCTTTAACTTTTAAAAGCTTTTCAATTTCTGATTCTTTGCTTTTTAAGTGATTTTGTAGTGCATCATTTGCAGAAAATATATGATTACACTCTGGACATTTAATTGTTAGTTCTTTACTCATAGTTTTTTACCTCATAATTATCTTTCATAAAATTAACTTAATTACCCAAAGCTTATTTTTCTAATGAAAAAAAATATATTTTTTGGATTTTAATAAGAAGGGAATGTCTATATATTTTAAATATGAAATTGCTACTTTTAACAATTTTACCATCAATAGCGATTGTTGTTTTTTTTGTAAAGTCTGATCAATTTAAAGAACCAACACAGGAGATTATTAAAGTATTTATATATGGAATTTTAATTACTATTCCTGCATTTTTTTTTAATACTTATCTTGGAGATTATTATGATCGCTATACAAACTTTTCTGAAGCTTTAAAGGGTTCTTTTTTATCAGCAGGTCCAGTCGAAGAAAGTTTAAAGCTAATGGTTTTATATTTTTTCGTTTATAAGATGAAAGATTTCAACGAGCCTATAGATGGAATTGTGTATGGAATTACAGCTTCTTTAGGTTTTGCAACATTGGAAAATCTTTATTATGTTTATTTATTAGCTGATTACTTTGAAGTCACGTCTATGCAGCTTGCAATTGTTAGAGCCTTTTCAGCAGTCCCTGCTCATGCTTCATTCGGTATAGTGATGGGTTATTTCTTTATGAAATATGCCTATGTAAATAAAAAGAAAAATTTGGTTCTAGCATTTTTAATTCCTGCATTTTTACATAGTTTTTACAATTATTATGTGGTCATAGATTATTATGTTAGTTTTGCTTTAATAATTTTTACTTGGATATTTGGAATTGGTATGTTTTTTAGTTTAAGAAAAAAACAAAAAAGAAAAAAAAGGGAGTATGAAAAAAAAATTTAGCATAATTTTATTTACAATATTATTCTTAAATATCAATCTTGTTTCCGCAAAAGATTTAATCTCTCATAATGAGAGAAAAGCATGCTCAAATTTTTATAGCGCAGTTAAAAATGATGAGATGCTTTTTTTAAAAGGGATATGGCCTGAAAAAAAATATGATGATTTTGGATTTTATGTCAAAAGAATTTGGGATGCAGAAAAAAAGAAATATATTTCAGAAAAAGATAAAAATGGAAATCTAAAGGTTGGTGAAATTTATTCAATGGTAGCTTACAATTCTCTCAAAACAGAGGATAGTATTATTAAAATAAATGATAAAAAAATTGATAATGTAGATCAATTCAATGAAATATACGATGGTGATATAAAAAAAATTAAAATTGAACTTAAAGATCAAAATAATGAAAATTATCTAGTATACATAGATAAACATTCAAATGCATATTCTTACTTAAATTATTCACTTAGAGATTTTAATATTTCTGAATTAGATTTAAAAAAAGGATTTTATGAGGTGGCAATTAATCAATCATTTCAATATGAATATACCCAAGTAAGTAATTTAGATGACTCCTTGCATGAATATGTTCAGCTAGGGCATAAATATTTAGTAGGCAGAATAACCGAGGAAGATAAAAAGGATTTTGTACATATTTGTGATCCTACTGAAAAAGAAATGATAGATAATGAAATTAATAATCCCTTAGATGTTACAATTTTAAATATTATAAGGGATGATAATGATCTTCAGAAAAAAATTTTTAAAATTACACCTTATAAAAAGCCCGAAAATGCGTATGACGCTTTAAGAATTGAAGCTGAAGTAACTAATGTTCAGAGAGTAAAGAATTTTTATAATTTAAAATCATTTCCTTTTGATAGGCAAACATTAAAATATACAATGGTAAATAATAATTATGGTTTATCAGATAGACTCCTTTTTCCCCAAACTTTTACTTACGAAACTCTTAACGATTTTATAAAAAAAGATGATATTCCTGGATGGGAAAAAAAATCTTTCAATATTAAAAAATTTTTTTATAGAAATTCAACTGACCCAACTAATTTTGGACGGGATGGAATACAAATAGAAATAGAAATTGAGAGAAAACATGGATATTACATATTTAAAGTTATATTTCCTATAGTTCTGATTTTAATCGTCTGTTGGTCTGTTGTCTGGATAAATCCAAGAGAAATTGAAGCTAGATTGACAATTACAATTGTATGTCTTCTTTCTTTAATAGCATATAATTTTGTGATTGACGAAGAACTTCCCAAACTTGAATATTTGACAGTAATGGATTGGATTGTTTTAACTTCTTATGTTTATGCCACCATTCCAAATTTTTTAAGTATTTACTCTTTTGCTAATAAATCGAGTACACAAATTACAGATAAAGTAGACAGTTTGAGTAAAAAATTTGGATTAAGTTCATATCTATTAATAATTATTTTTATAGTTTTTTTGAATGCAAATTTAAACCCAGAGAATAGCAGCGGCTTAATTGGATGGATGACTTTTAGATAGTTAAAATGAGTCTTATTTATTTACCAACCAATTTACCAACCAACTCAATTACAGACAGAAACAAACAGAAACAAAATATAAACATTCTAGCTTGATTAACTTTTTTAATGATATAAAACCTAAGTTTTATTAAGGGCCTGTAGCTCAGTTGGTTAGAGCAGTACACTCATAATGTATTGGTCCCAGGTTCGAGTCCTGGCGGGCCCACCAATAATAAGAAATTGTTAATTACTAGAAAAATCTTCCAACGTTTTGAATAAAGCATCAATTTTACCATCATTGGAATTTAATATAGATGCAAACTCCTCCTTCTGTGTTCTTGCGAGACTTAAGCCTTCAATAATTAAATCTCTGATTAAAGGGTTATTGGGATTTTTAGTATAAATTCTCCAGTCAATTTTAACTTCTGGTCTTTCTTCATTTCCGCTTAATAGGCTTTTTACTATTGTATAATTTTCGTTTAATTTTTCTTTCCCCAAAATACTTATATCTGGATTTGTATAATCTACTAACCTGCTGGAAAAACTCTTTAAAAAATATTGTTCGAATAATTTAATATATTTTTCTTTTTGTGGTGTGTCGAGAGATTTTCTCACGGGTCCCAATGTGTAAAGACCTATGCCATTTATATCTACAGTTTCTTTTGCTACAGTTTTTAGCTGTTTGATCTTGCTTTCTTTACTACTATTATTTGAGAGAATACTTGTTGCTTTTTTAATAGTCGACTCAACAAAAATCTCTGGCTCAATAGAATTAGCATTTGTAAAACTTAGTATGAAAACAAATAATATTAAATAAAATTTTTTGAAATTCATTTAATTATGAGAGTTTTTAATTATTATCAATTTCTTCCCAATCACTATTATCTTGAGTGTCTACAATTTTTTTAGAGTTGAGAATTTTTTGTTGCCTATCTTGTAAATAGAGACTTTTTACTGATGCATAAAAATCTATTGAATTATCTTTTAAACTTTCAATTGAATTATAGTTTTTTGCTCTAAAATCAACTCCGGAAGTAACTTTAGAGGCATAATAATCTATATCTGAAAAATAATGAGTATCATTTTTAACGGTTACATTATACCACGGGTCTCCACCTAAAAAATTTAAAGTTGACCCAATAGTATCTCTGGCTGTGCTTGGTCCTAAAATTGGTAAAACAACATAGCATCCGGGACCAACACCATGTTTTGCAAAAGATTGACCATAATCTTCTCTTTCATATTCAGGTAAACCTAAATATTGCGCGACATCAATTAATCCCAAAATTCCCACAGTAGAATTTATCAAAAATCTACCAGTGTTAACACTCGCCATTTTAAAATCACCTTGAAGAATGTTATTTGGAACTGTTACAAGATTAGATAAATTGTCTAAAGAATTACTAACACCACTTTTTACAGGTGATGGCAGTATCCTGTATGCGCTTGCTACTGGTTTAAATATAATTCCATCCAACACTTGATTGAAAGCAAATGTGGCTCTATTTAATGTTTCAAAACAGTCTTTAACTTCAGAAGGCTCATTTTTTTTTAATAATAAATTTCCATCAGAACCAGCGTTAACATTTAAAGTTAGCGTAAAAGTTGTAACTAGAATAATTATTAATTTTTTAAACATAATCGCTTTTATATTATATAAAATTATAAAGTAAATTAAGTATTTATTAGAAATAAGATGAAAAAAAGGCTTAAAATTGGCACTAATTATTCACTTAATTTTAATATCCCAAAAAGAAACGCTCAAAAGATAAAATTTATTATTCTTCACTACACCGGAATGAAAAAAGAGAAAGAAGCGATTAAAAAACTTTGTGATACAAAATCCAAGGTAAGTTCTCATTATTTTATCAAAGAAAATGGAGAAGTGTTAAATTTAGTTCCAGACTTATATGAAGCTTGGCATGCTGGAAAGTCTTGCTGGAAAAATTATGTTTTATTGAATAAGTATTCAATAGGTATTGAAATTCAAAATCCTGGTCATCAACACGGGTATAAAAAATTTTCGAAAAGACAAATTTATTCATTAAAAAAACTTTTAAAAAAATTAATCAAAAAATATAAAATAAATCCTAAAAATATTTTGGCCCATTCGGATGTAGCTCCTAGTCGAAAAAAAGATCCTGGTGAAAAATTTCCATGGCAGATTTTAGCTAAAAAAAAGATTTGTTATTTTCCAAATATAAAAAAGAATAGAATTAATAAAAATTTAAAAATAAAAACAAAAGATAAAGAAATATTTATAGAAAATTTGTATAGATTTGGATATTGCAGAATAAAAAATACAAATTCACAGAAAAATGCTACTCTATTAACTAAAGCATTTCAAAGAAGATTTAGACAAAATCTTATTAATGGCAAGATAGATAAAGAATGTTTATTGATTAGTAAAAGTCTTTAAAATCAATAATTATTCAGCTTGAATTTTCACAATTAAACTGTAAATTGAGCATGCCAGATAAACGACTTATCGCTTTAATAAATATAAAGAGGAAAGTCCGGACTCTACAAGGATACAGTGCCAGGTAACCCCTGGCGGGGGAAACCCTAGGGATAGTGCCACAGAAAATAAACCGCCATAACATGGCAAGGGTGAAAAGGTGTGGTAAGAGCACACCGGTTCTATTGGTAACAATGAACGCTGGAAAACCCCACTGGGAGCAAGACTAAGTAGAGATGACATTGTTGAAAAACTAAAAGCCATCCTTGGCTAGTCATCAGGGTTAGTTGCTTGAGCTTAAGAGTGATCTTAAGTCTAGATAAATGATAAGTTTAAATGACAGAACCCGGCTTACAGTTTATCTGGCTTATAATTAAACCTTGATTTTTTACAAATCTTCACGTTCTAACACTTTTTTATTCTCAAAAGGCAAATTTCAATTAAAAATAGTATTTGTTGACACTATTTAAAAAAACCCATAATATCCCAAATATTCCCATATAGGGAATTTATAGGAATTTATGGCTTATGTTTTTATCGACCTACGAAAACAAATTGGACAAAAAAGGAAGGGTGTCAGTGCCTGCAAGTTATAGATCATATCTATCTAACCTTGGATATAACGGTGTTATCTGTTATCCATCATTCAATAATCAATCAATAGAGGCTTGGCCCCAAGATAGAGTAGAAAAAATTTCAAATTCAATAGACTCTTTAAATCCTTTTGAAGAAAAAAGAGATTTCTTTGCAACATCAATTTTATCTGAAAGTACAAATTTACAGTTTGATAGTGAAGGAAGAATTTCACTTACTTCAAAATTACTTAAACATGCTAAAATTAAAAATAGAATGGTGTTTGTTGGTCAGGGCAAAACCTTCCAGATATGGGAACCAACAATTTTTGAAAAATTTAAGGTCAATGCAAGAAAAAAAGCTAATTTAAATCGATCAAGCCTTAAATGGGAGCATCAATTCAACAAATAACGGGGGATAAAAAAATGACAATTAATTTTAAGGTACCAGAAATAAAAGAATTAAAACCAAGAATATTGGTTTTAGGAGTAGGAGGAGCAGGAGGTAATGCAATAAATGAGATGATTGATGCAGGTGTAGATGGAGTTGAATTTGTTGCAGTTAATACTGATGCACAAGATTTAAAAACAAGTAAATCTAAGACTAGGATTCAAATAGGTTTAAATTTAACAAAAGGCTTAGGTGCAGGAGCAAAACATGAAATAGGACAAGCGGCTGCTGATGAGTCTTTAAATGATATTGTGGATATTCTTAAAGGTGCAAATATGGTTTTTATCACTGCAGGAATGGGTGGTGGCACAGGGACTGGTGCAGCTCATGTAATTGCAAGAGCAGCAAAAGAATTAAATATATTAACAGTCGGTGTAGTAACATTACCATTTTTATATGAAGCTCCATCAAGAATGCGTAGAGCACAACAAGGTCTAGAAGAATTAAGAAAACATGTTGATACGATTATTGTAATACCTAATCAAAATTTATTTAAAATCGCTAATGAACAAACTACATATAAAGAGTCTTTTCAATTATCAAATAGTATTCTTCGTCATGGAGTTCAGAGCGTGACCGACCTAATGGTTAAAGATGGTTTAGTTAATCTAGATTTTGCTGATGTTGAAACTGTAATGAGTTCAATGGGGAAAGCAATGATGGGAACCGGTGAGGCTGAGGGCGAGGGAAGAGCTGAAAAGGCTACGGAATTAGCTTTGAATAATCCACTAATTGATGACTATTCTCTTAAAGGAGCAAAGGGTTTGTTAATAAATATAACTGGTGGCGAAGATTTAAAGCTTTTTGAAGTAGATGAGATTGTTAATAAAATTAGATCTGAAGTTGATTCTGAGGCTGAGATTATAAATGGCTCAATAATTGATCCATCTCTGGATGGAAAGATACGTGTTTCAATTGTTGCAACTTCATTAGATGGACAACAACCTGAGTCTAAATCGGTTATAAATATGGTTCATCGTATTCAAAATCGAAATCCAGGTTATTCTGATTTTGCTTCCACAAATGGAACTGCCTCATTTAGTTTTTCAGGTGCAAATTCAAACCCATTGTCACATGGTGCTAATGCTTTAAAACTTGAGAATGAAGTTATCACGGAAAATGTGAATCATCAATCTGTAGACGAAGTAAACCATCAATATCACGAGGAGTTATTAAAGAATCAAGAAGTTGAAGGCATTGTCGAAAATACTTCAAAAGAAAATGAAACATCATTTTCTCAAGAAGCATTGTCTTCTACAGAGACGTCTAATGAATTATCAAATGATCTGAAAGAATTTGGCGTAGATAGTGATGAGCCAGATTTGTTTAATTCAGATAACCAAAGCTTGAGTCCTGAGGATTTATTAGGATCTGATAACGATCAAGATGAAGAGGATGATCTAGAAATACCAGCATTTTTACGAAGACAAAAAAATTAATGGTCTTCGAAAAAATAAATGAAAGCCACCATGCTATCGGATATTCCAAAACATTATCCGGTATTGCTTAATGAAATAATTAGCATTATTACCCCTCAACATGGTGGCACATTTATTGACTGTACTTTTGGTCAAGGTGGATACACAGAAAAAATTTTAAGTTTTAAGGGAACAAACGTTATTGCTTTAGACAGAGACAAGAAATGTAAAGAAATTGCAGATAAAATTTCAAAAAGATTCGAAAATCGTTTTGTATTCAAAAATAAAAAATTTAGTCAATTAAATCAGCTTAAACTAAAGAATGAAAATATAAAGGGTGTAATTTTTGATTTAGGTTTCTCATACTCACAAATTAAGGATGTGGAAAAAGGTTTATCTTTTAACACAGAAGGTGAACTTAATATGCAGATGGGAATAAATGAATTTTCTGCAAAAGAAGCAATTAATATGTTGTCAGCCTTAGAGTTAGAGAAAATTTTTAAGTTTTTTGGTGAAGAAAATGAGGCAAAAAAAATTGCCAATCAAATTATTATTTCTCGAAAAAAAAAAGAAATTGACACACAAGGATTAGTTAAACTAATTGAAAAAACTAAAAGAAAAAAAAATTTTAAAATACATAGTGCCACTAAAATTTTTCAAGCGCTTAGAATTTTTGTAAATAAAGAAATTAGTGAGCTACTAAATGGTTTAATATCTGCATCAAAGATTTTAAAAAAAGATGGCGTTTTAGCTGTAGTTACTTTTCATTCACTAGAGGATAAAATTGTTAAATATTTCTTCAAAAGTTTATCAGAAAATAAAAGTATTTCTCGATATCTTCCTAAATTAAATCAACGTGAAACTTTATTTAAGATATTAGAAAAAAAACCTAAAACGCCCTCGTTAAAAGAATTAAAAGAAAATATTCCCTCTAGATCTGCCAAACTAAGATATATGATCAAAAAAGATAATTCTTATAATTTTGAGACAGATATTTTCAACGAATTCAGAAATTTAATTGAGATAGAAAATTTTGGAAATAAGTTATGAAAAAGTTTTTTGTAACTTTTTTGATATTATTTTTGGTTTTATTTACTGCAATTATTAAAAATTCAACAAAAAGAATCGACGATGAAATTTTTTCACTGAGGGAAAATATTAGAGCATCAAAAAGAAATTTTGAAAATATTAAATTAGAACATGATTACTTAAGCTCAACAGATAAATTACTAGATTATCAAAATCTATATTTTGATGAGGAATTATTTGAAAAGGATATTCAAAATTTTTATATTATTTATCAAAATAAAAAAAACATAAAAATCAAAAAATTTAAATTTTCTAATGAGTAAAAGAGATTCAAGAATAATTTTAGAGACTCAAGAAAATGATTTTTCTTATAAAAGAAGTAAATCAAACTTAAATATTGCTTTTAATCGAATATCTTTTATTTTTTTTATTTTTTTTATAATTTTTATAATTTACTTAGTACACCTTGCTCATCTTGGATCGCGAAATTCCAAAATGAATGAGACAAATGATTTAAAAAAAGATTCGAATAAACTTTATAGAGCTGACATAACTGATAGTAATAATAAATATTTAGTCAAAACTATAAATTCTATAGATATAGGAATTAGTCCTTCAAAAATAATTGATGAAAAAAAACTACTATTAAACCTCAAATATTTATTTCCCGAGAAAGATATTCAGAAAATAAAAAAAAGAATTGATAAAGGAAAATTTTTTTATTTTGAAAAAAAGATTTCTGAGGAAAATTATGAAAAACTAATGCAGCTTGGCGATAATGCTATTGAACCAAGAAATAATTTAATAAGAATTTATCCTCAAAGCAATTTATTCAGCCATATTATAGGTCAGATAGACAATGATAATAATGGTATTTCTGGTCTCGAAAAATCATTAGATGAACAGCTTAAAAATTCCCAACAACCAATAAAATTAACTGTTGATAAAGATATTCAATATTTAATTAGAGAAGAATTAATTAAGTTCAACCAAATTTTTAACACTAAAGGAAGTGCAAGTATATTAATGGACGTAAATAACGGTGAAATTATTTCCTTAGTTTCATTGCCAGATTTTAACCCAAATCAAAGAAAAAAAATTTCAGATCCGAATTTTATCAATAGAGCAACCAAAGGTGTTTATGAATTTGGTTCCGTTTTTAAGACTTTCACCTTAGCTGCCGCACTTAATGAAAAAATTATTGAACCTCAAACAGAATTTTTGGATTTACCAAAATCACTTAGTTGCGCTGGATTCCCAATAAGAGAGTATGACAATAAGATACCCTCAAATTTAACTGCTGAAGAAATTTTAATTCGCTCTGGAAATATAGGTTCTGTTAGGATTGGTCAAAAACTAGGTGAGGATAAATTCAAATCATTTTTATCAACAATTGGGGTTTTAAAAAAAATGACTTTTGAATTAGAGGAAGTTGGAAAGCCAATTGAATTTAATTGGGGCAAATGTCCATTAGCAACTGCTTCTTTTGGCCATGGTATTACCACTACATTGATTCAATTAGTTAAGGCATACTCAATAATAGCTAATGGGGGTTATAATATTGACCCAACTTTGATTAAAAATAAAAATAGAATTAAAAGAGAAAAAATATTGAATGACGATGTATCAAAAAAAATTTTACCTATTTTAAGGAAAATTGTATCAACAAAAAATGGGACTGCATCTTTAGCTAATGTCAGTGGTTTTGAGGTGGGCGGAAAAACCGGAACTGCACAAAAAAGTATAAATGGTGTTTATACCAATAAAAAAATAAATTCTTTTTTATCGGTATTTCCGACGTCTAGACCGAAATTCGTAATGGCTGTAATGTTAGACGAGCCTAAAATTAGTAAAGATTATATTTACCATTATAGAGATGGTTCAAACATAAAATACAAAGGAACACCTTTTAATACAGCTGGTTGGACTTCAGTAGAAGTTACGGGCCAAATTCTAGATAAAATTGGGCCTATTTTAGCCACAAAATACAGTGAGGTTAATTAATTAATGTTGCTTAAAGACTACATTCCCAATGTTAACAAAAAATTCAGAAACACTTTTTTCTCAGGTATTTCATTTGACAGCAAGAGTGTAAAAAAAAATAATATTTTTTTTGCAATAAAAGGTAATGAAATAGATGGAAACAAATTTATTCCAGTTGCAATTAAAAAGGGTTCTAGAATCATTGTGTCAGAGAAAAAGGTTAAGAAAAAACACAATGGAATTATATATCTTGATACTAATAATATTAGAAAGTTATTAGCTGATGTATCATTTAAAATTTATAAAAAAAAGCCAGAAAATTTGATAGCTGTTACTGGGACTAATGGAAAATCTTCAATTGCAAATTTTTACTATCAAATACTTAAACTTAATAAAAAAAAAGTTGCCTCGATAGGAACTCTTGGGGTTAAAGCAGAAAATTATAATCTGAAGCTTAACAATACAACAATTGATCCAATCAAATTAGGCAAAATATTAAGAATTCTGAAAGATAAAAACATAGATAATGTAATAATGGAAGCATCAAGCCACGGTCTTAGTCAAAACAGACTGGATGGCTTAGTTTTCAATACTGGTATATTCACCAATATATCTCAGGATCATTTAGATTATCATAAAAATTTTAAAAATTATTTAAAGGCAAAACTATACTTATTTGAAAATTTAATAAAAAAAGGAGGAAATGTAATAACAGATGATGAAATTGCTCCATTTAAAAATATAAAGAGAATTTCATTCAATAAAAATTTAAAACTGTATACACTGAACAATAACAAAAGTAATTTTAAAGTTTTATCACATTTTTTTAAGAATGAGTCTCAAATACTTAGAATTAAATATAAAAATTTAATTGAAGATATAAATCTTAAATTAATAGGGAAAATTCAATTAAAAAATTTACTAATGGCAATTATTGCTGCAGAAAAAAGTGGTCTTGAACTTAGAAAAATTTTTAAAGTTATTCCAAAACTGAGATCTATTGAAGGAAGATTTGAAAAAATTGGAAATATCAAAAATAAAGCTAAAGTTATTCTTGATTATGCGCATACACCTGACGCTTTAAAAGTATGCCTCTTAAATTTAAGAGAACAGTTTCCCAATAAGAAAATAATTCTTTTATTTGGTTGTGGTGGAAATAGGGATCAAAATAAAAGATTTAAAATGGGAAAAATTGCAGCTAAATACTCAAATCTTATTTATCTTACTGATGATAACCCTAGATTTGAAAATCCAGATAAAATTAGACGAGATATAAAAAAGGGAATAAAAAACAAAAAAGTTGTAGAAATTTCTAATAGAGCAACAGCTATATCAGACGCGATAAAAAATTTGAGCACTGGTGAAATTTTGTTAGTAGCAGGAAGAGGTCATGAAAAAATTCAAGATTTTGGAAAAAAGAAAATTAATTTTTCAGATAAAATAAAAATATTAAAAGCGATTAAAAATAAGAATTTGTTATTATCTAATGATTTTAAAGTAAATATAATTAGAGAGTTATCGAATAATAAAAAATTACCAATTTACAGTTCTATAAGTCAGGTAAGAATAAATTCTCAGGAAGTAAAAAAAAATGACATATTTTTTGCAATTAAAGGTAAAAAAATTGATGCAAATAATTTTGTAGCACAAGCATTTAAAAAAAAGGCATCGTTGGCTATTGTCAATAGAATACAATCAAGTCTTAATAAAAATAAACAAATAAAAATAAAAAATTCGTTAAAACTTCTTACAGATGCATCAAAAATTTTTAGAAAAAATATTAATACAAAAATTATTGGAATTACTGGAAGCTGTGGCAAAACCACTTTAAAAGAATTAGTTGGAAATTCTCTAAAAAAAATATCAAAAGTGAGCATTTCCCCAAAATCTTATAATAATAAGTACGGCGTTCCGTTAAGTCTTTTTAATTTAAGAGAGAATGACGATTATGGAGTTTTAGAATTGGGTATGGATAAAAAAGGTGAGATTGATTACTTATCAAAGATTTTACAACCAAATATAAGTGTAATTACAAATATTAATTACGCACATGCTAAAAATTTCAAAAACATAAAGGAAATTGCACTCGCTAAATCAGAAATTATTCATAATACACAGTCTAATGGGTATGTCATTTTAAATGCTGATGATAGATTTTTTAAATTCCATCAAAACATTGCGTTAAAAAAAAATTTAAATGTAATTTCTTTTGGGATAAAAAATCTTAAATCTGACGTGAAATTTATAAAAATTAAAAAAAATATGAAAAATTTTCAAATTACAATTGAAATGAATAATTTAAGAAAAAATTTTACAGTATTGAATAACTTTCAAAGTAATATTTATAATACTTTATCTGCTTTAGCTATAATTAGTGTTTATGAAGATATTTTTCAACTAGATGAAAGATCTTTCTTAAATTTTAAGACACCTAGTGGTAGAGGAGACTTATTTAAAGTGAAAATTAAAAAAAAGACAATAAATTTAATTGATGAAACTTACAACTCCAATCCTCTTTCACTTAAATCTGCAATACTTAATTACGACAAAATAGATTCAAAAGGATCAAAAAAATATCTCCTAATTGGAGATATGCTAGAGCTTGGTAGTCTCTCAAATAAACTTCATCAATCAATTGCTCCCACAATCAATATAACTAAAGTCGATAAAGTTTTTGTGAAAGGAAAAAAGGCACAATTAATATTTAAAAAATTGAATAAATCCAAAAGAGGCAAGGTTTTAAAAAATAAACAAGATATTATTAAATTGATTAAAAATAGATTAAATAATAATGATTATTTAATGATCAAAGCCTCAAATGCGACAGGATTTAATAAGATAGTCAGAAATCTAAAAGGATTGAATTAATGCTTTATCAATTTTTACTAAATTTTGTCGATGCATTTAGTTTTTTGAATGTTTTTAAGTATCTTACTTTTAGGACTGGCTTGTCAGTTTTTACTTCTCTACTAATAGTTTTAATCATCGGAGGTCCATTTATCAAATTTTTTTCAAATCAAAAAATTTTTAACCCTATAAGAGATGATGGACCAGAGGATCATATTATAAAAAAAATTGGGACACCTACGATGGGTGGAGTAATTATTCTGATAGGTTTGATAATTTCAGTATTATGTTGGGCAGATTTATCTAATATAAATATATTGTTTTGTCTTTATATTGTAATTTCTTTTGGATTGCTTGGAGCTTTTGATGATTTTAAGAAAATTAAAAATAATAATTCTTCTGGGATTTCGTCAAAGATAAAAATAATTTTACAAATTGTTTTAGCAGTTATAGGAGTAACTTTTTTTATTTCTTATGTCGACTTCCAAGAGATGACAAATTTATATTTTCCTTTTTTTAAAAATTTAATCTTGAATCTGGGATGGTTTTTTATTCCATTCTCTGTATTCGTAATAATAGGTTCATCTAACGCAGTTAATCTTACTGATGGACTTGATGGTTTAGCTACAGTGCCTGTAATATTAGTTGCAGCTTGTTTTGCTTTTATAAGTTATATAACTGGAAATATAGTCTTTTCAGATTATTTACAAATACCTTACATCGAAGGCACAGGAGAAATTTCAATTTTCTGTGGTGCAATAATTGGTTCTTGTTTGGGCTTTCTTTGGTTTAATGCTCCACCAGCAAAAATATTTATGGGAGACACTGGATCACTATCTTTAGGAGGTTCGCTAGGTGCTATTGGAATAATAACTAAACATGAAATCGTGTTAGCAATAACAGGTGGCCTTTTTGTTTTAGAGGCTATTTCGGTTATGGTTCAAGTAATATCTTATAAATTAACTGGGAAAAGAATTTTTAAAATGGCCCCAATACATCATCATTTTGAAAAAAAGGGATGGCCAGAGTCCACAGTCGTTATCAGATTTTGGATTATTTCTATAATTTTAGCCATGATAGGTTTAGCCACTTTAAAATTAAGATAATGAAAATATCTAAAAATATTTTTTTGAATAAAAAAATATTAATTTATGGGCTTGGAAAGAGTGGTACTTCTGCATGTAAATTTTTAAAAGATAAAGCTAAAATATATTTATTTGATGATGATTTAAAACTTAAACAAAATTCGAAAATTAATTTAATTAATCATAAAGAAATATCTAGAACAAATTTCGATAGAATTATTTTAAGCCCAGGTATTGCTATTAATAATTGTAAATTGACAAAATTTTTGAAAAAGAACTCAGAAAAAATTTATACAGATTTAGATGTTTTTTACTCCTTCTTTAAAAATAAAAGCATTGCGATTACAGGGACAAATGGAAAATCAACGACAGCAAAAATTTTATTTGATGTTTTATCGGATCAAAAAAAGGATGTGAGACTTGTAGGTAATATTGGTAATCCTATATTATCTGAAAAAAAAATTACGAATAAAACAATTTTTGTTATAGAAACTTCATCCTATCAGTTGGATTATAGTCAGTTATTTTCCTCAAAATATGCATTTATTCTCAATATAAGTCCTGATCATATTGAAAGACATGGAAATCTCAAAAATTATACGAACGCAAAATTTAAGTTAGTTGAAACTCAAAATAAGAATGCTTTTTCTTATTTAAATGGAGAAAATAGGTTTATTAATAAAAAACTTAAAACAAAAAAATTCAATTGCAAAATAATTAAAGTTTATAAAAAAAATTATGAACATTTTTTCAAAAAAATTAAAAATGATTATTTTTTAACATCTAATAATAAAGAAAATCTCTCATTTATATTTGAGATTTCAAAAAAACTAAAACTTAACAATGAACTATTATTAAAAACATTAAAAAACTTCAAAGGTTTAAAATATCGACAACAAATCATTTATAAAAAAAAAAACTTAACAATTATAAATGACTCAAAATCAACAAGTTTCTCATCAAGTAAAGATATTTTAAAATCTAAATTTAATATCTTATGGCTTGTGGGTGGAATTTTTAAAAAGGGTGACAAACTTAATTTAAAAAAGATTGATCTATTAAACGTTGAGGCTTTTATTTATGGTAAAAATAAAACTCCTTTTAATAAAGAATTAAAAAATAAAGTTAAAATAAAAAATTTCGATAATTTAAATAAAGCTATTAAAGAAATTTTCAAATTTATTAAAAAGAAAAGATTCATCCACTGGACAATATTATTTAGCCCTTGTGCAGCATCATTTGATACTTTTAAAAATTTCGAAGAAAGAGGTTATTATTTTAACAAATTAATTAAGAGATACTTAAATGGAATTTAAAAAGTCTATTTTTAATTCATATTATGAATGGTGGAAAAACGTTGATAAGTTTATTTTAACTTTAATAATTTTATTATTTCTAATTGGATTATTTTTCTCATTAGTTTCTACTTCACTAGTAGCATCAGATAAGTTAGATACAAACGATTATTCTTTTTTTTTTAAGCATTTAATGTTTATTTCTCTTGGCACAATAGTGATCTTTTTTTTATCATCTATAAGTCAAGATAAACTTTTAAAGTTTTCCCTAATAATTTTTTTATTTTCAATAATTTTTTTGATAATGGTACCCTTTATAGGTATTGAGGTAAAAGGATCTAAAAGATGGATTGATCTGAATTTTTTACCAAGATTTCAACCAATTGAGTTGGTTAAACCTTTTCTGATAATTTGTATAAGTTTAATCTTAAGTAGTCAAAAATATACAAATATTTTTTTTAAGTATACATTGTCATTTTTGGTTACATTAGCTGTTGCATCACTATTGGCAATGCAACCAGATATTGGTCAAACTTTGTTAGTTTTTTTTAGCTGGTCAATTTTAATTTTTGTATCAGGGATAAATATTATTTTTTTAACGATATTATTTTCAAGTTTAATTTTTTCTTTTTTCTTTTTAATATTTTTTATAGAAAAATTTCAATATATAAAAAATAGAATATTATCTTTTTTGGACCCTGGAACTGGCACTTATAATTTTCAATCTGATAAAGCAATAGAATCAATCATAAGTGGCGGTTATTTTGGCAAAGGAGTTGGTGAAGGAACTTTAAAAAATACTGTTCCAGAGGCACATACAGACTATATAATTTCAGTTATTTCTGAGGAGTTTGGGGTAATTGCCATAATTCTAATTTTATTTTTGTTTTTAGTATTAATTTACTCAATATTTAAGCGAGTTAATTATGAAAATGAGGAAAAAGTTAAATTAATTTTAGTAGGTAGTGCAAGTCTTATTATGTTTCAAGTTATGATTCACATAGGTGTCAATATTAGATTGTTTCCTACGACAGGCATGACCCTACCTTTTATAAGTTATGGAGGTTCATCGATAATAAGCATATCAATTTTATCAGGAATCATTTTAAATTTAACAAAAAGAAAAATTGATTAATTATGAAAAAAAATTTTTTAATTTCTACTGGTGGCACAGGAGGACACGTAGTGCCAGCTATAATTTTAAGTGATCATCTTCGTGAAAAATGTAAAGTAATTATTTCAACAGATAAAAGGGGCTTGAGATATTTGGATGAAGATATTAATAAAATTGAAATTGTAAACACACCAAAATTGAATAATATTTTTTTATTACCATTTAATCTCTTTGTGCTTTTTTTATTAACCATCAAGGCTTTTTTAGTTATTAAAAAATATAATATTGATGAAGTAATATCTACTGGTGGGTATATGTCTTTACCCTTAATTTTTGCTACTAGATTACTTAATTTAAATTTATATTTAGTTGAACCAAACCATGTGTTAGGGCGTTCAAATAGATACTTTCTTAATTCGTGTAAAAAAATTTTTTGCTACAACAATGAAATAAAAAATTTTCCAGAAAAATTTAGAAATAAAATCGAAACTATTTTTCCTTTAGTGAGAAAAAAGATTTATAATTTACAATCAATTTCTCAAACAAAAAATAAATTTACTATTCTGATTGTGGGTGGTAGTCAAAGTGCGAACATTTTTAACGGTCATTTAAAAAATGTTCTTGTCAAGTTGTCAAAAAACTTCCAGATTAAAATTATTCACCAAACTAATGAGAATAATATTGATAACTTAAAAGATTTTTATATGAGAAATAACTTAGAAAATGAGATTTTTAGTTTTAAAGATGATTTTTACGAAATTATTAAACAAGCGGATCTTTCTATTACAAGAGCAGGAGCATCAACTTTAGCCGAATTATCTTTATTATACATCCCATTTATTGCAGTTCCATTACCATCATCTAAAGATAATCATCAACTTGAAAATGCAAAATTTTATAAAAATAATGACTGTTGCTGGGTATTAGAGCAAAAATTATTCGATGAGAAAATTGAGAAACAATTATATGAAATTTTAGACAAAAAAAGTGATTATTTAAAAAAAAAAGAAAACTTAAAAAAATTAAATTATCAAAATACTTGGAATAATGTTAATGAAAAAATATTGAAAGCTATAAATGAAAATTGAATTAGGTAAAACAGAAATAATTCACTTCGTTGGTATTGGGGGTATTGGTATGAGTGGACTTTCTTTGATTATGCAAGAAAAAGGATTTAAAGTCCAGGGAAGTGATCAATATATCAATAAAAACATAGCGAGACTAAAAAAAGAAAATATCAAAATATTTATTGGACAAAAAAAAGAAAATCTTAAAAACGCAACAATAGTTGTAATTTCTTCAGCAATAAAAAAAAATAATCCAGAAATAATTGAAGCAAAAAAAAAAAAATTACCCGTAATTTCGAGAGGAAAGATGTTAGCCCATATAGTTTCTTTGACCAAAAATATTGTTATTGCGGGATCTCATGGAAAAACTACAACTACTTCTTTAGTGTCCTCAATTTTTCAAAATACAAAATTAGATCCAACTATTATTAATGGGGGTGTAATCAAATCAATTAACAATACAGCTAGACTCGGTAAAAGTGATTGGTCTATTTTAGAGGCCGATGAATCTGATGGAAGTTTTGTACACGTCCCTTCAACTTATTCAATAATTACAAATATCGATAGAGAGCACATGGATTTCTATGACTCAATGGATCAATTGAAAAATTCTTTTATTCAATTTATTGAAAAAGTCCCTTCTTTTGGAAAGTCATTTGTGTGTATTGACGATAAAATAAACCATAGTCTCATAAAAAGGTTAAAGTCTAATAATTTTTATACTTATGGAACAAATCCGAAATCTAATTTCTTTATAAAAAAAATAAATCAAAATATTAAATACACTGAATTTGATTTAAGTACTAATGTTCCTAATAAAAAAAAATTATTAATTAAAAATATTAAGATTCCTCTATTAGGAATTCATAATGTAAGAAATGCTGTAGCCGCTACAGCTGTTGCTTTAACAATTGGCATATCTGTTAAAGATATTAAAAAAGGATTACTAAACTTTAAAGGTGTTGAAAGACGATTTAGCAAAATATTTAGATATAATAATATCGATTTTTACGACGATTATGCTCATCATCCAACAGAAATCAAAATGGTGCTGGATGGAGTAAATAAAGTTTATCCAAATTTTGAAAAAGTTTGCATTTTTCAACCTCATAGAATTTCAAGATTAAAAGATCTTAAAAAAGAATTTTCTTTTGCTTTTAGAAATGCTGATACGGTTATTTTGTGTCCAATTTTTACGGCAGGTGAAAAAATAAAATTGGGATTTAAATATTTAAGTTTTGCTAAAGAAATTATAAAAAATTCAAAGGTGAAATTGTTTTTAGTAAACGATTTAAAACAATTAGCGATTTTTTTAAAAAAAAATATGTATGGAAAAAAAATTGTGATTGGGATGGGTGCAGGCTCTATATCTAGTTGGATTAAAACATTACCAAAATTAATGAAATGAAAATTGAAAAATTAAAAGATTTATTAAAAGATTTTGGGGATAAAGTAAAATTTGATTATGATCTAAAAAAAATGAATTGGTTTAATATTGGAGGTAAAACAAAAGCTTTTTATAAAGCTGATAACTTAAAAGACTTAGTAATTTTTTTAAAAAAACTGAAAAATGATGAGAAGATATTTATTTTAGGTGCAGGCTCAAATACTTTGATCACTGATAAAATATATGATGGAGTTGTGATTAAATTGAGTAACAACTTCAACAATATTTCGCTACTTAGTGAAGATATCATAATAGCAGGAAGTGCTGTTTTAGATAAAGCTCTTTCAGTTTTCGCAATGAATAATGAATTATCAGGATTTGAGTTTTTGACAGGTATTCCAGGTACTATAGGGGGTGGAATTAAAATGAATGCAGGTTGTTTTGGAAAAGAATTTAAGGACATATTACTATCTGTACAAGCCATTGATAAAAAAGGGAATGTATTAACTATTGCGAAAAAAGATATTAACTTTGAATATAGAGAGAGTGGTTTATCAGACGATCTCATTTTTTTAAGTGCATCTTTTAGAGGAAAAAAAGATAACTTAAATAATATCAAATTAGAGATGAACAGAGTTAAAGCTGAAAAAGAAAAAAACCAACCTAGCAAAATTAAGACAAGTGGAAGTACTTTTAAAAATCCTTTATCTCAAACTCAAAAAAAAGTGTGGGAGCTTATTAAAGAGTCAGTTCCATTAGATAAAAAATTTGGTGATGCTAGTATTTCAAAAAAACACTGTAACTTTTTTGTGAATGAGGGGAATGCAACTTTTGATGATATGACTAAATTGATTAATTTTGTTTCAAAAAAAGTTTTTGATAAAACAGGTGTTTCTTTAGAAAAAGAAATAAAAATATTGGAGTAAGTTGAAAAAAAAAATATTAATAATTTCAGGTGGCATATCCAAGGAAAGGATTATAAGTCTAGATACTGGCAAGCAAGTAGCTAAGGAACTTAGAAAACATCACCACTCTGTAAAAATTGTAGAACCTAATTTTCAATTATTAGATACTATTAAATCATTTAAACCAAATATTATTTTTAATGCCTTACACGGTCAGTTTGGAGAAGATGGCTATATTCAGACTATTTTAGAGACAACAAAAATACCCTACACTCACTCTGGAGTTATCTCATCTGCAATAGCTATGAATAAGGAGCTATCAAAAAAAATTTTTATTAAAAATAAAATCTTAACACCTAAATATTTTGTCTATTCTTTTGATAAATCAAAATCTAATTTAATTTCCCTTATTGAAAAAAAATTAAAATTTCCAGTTGTGATTAAGCCAATAAATGAGGGTTCAAGTGTAAATGTTTATATATGTAAAAAGAAAAATATTATGAGTAAACTTAATTTACTCAGAGAGTATAAAAGTATAATTATTGAGGAATTTATCCCCGGTAGAGAAATTCAATCTGCAATCATAGGTACTAAAAAACTTGGCGCGATAGAATTAAAGCCAAAAAGAGAATTTTATGATTATAAAGCGAAATACAATCCTGAGGCAAAAACTAAACATATTATTCCAGTTAGTTTACCAAAAAAAAAACTGGATGAATTAATGAATATTACTTTAAATACCCATAAACTTATTAATTGTAGGGGTGTAACAAGATCGGATTTTAAATATTTTAAGGGAAGATTTTATTTACTTGAAATTAACACGCAGCCTGGAATGACGAAACTTTCTTTGGTTCCAGAAATAGCAAATTATTATGGAATTAATTTTTATAATTTAATAAGACTAATATTAAAGGATGCCTCAACAAATAAATAAAAAATTTTTTCCATTTTTTTTTGTTTTTTTATTGTTTTGTAGTCTTAATAATAAAAATGTAAGTAAATTTGAGTTACCAAAAATCCAGAAAATAGATATATCAGGTCTTAATAGTCAAAATTCTAATTCATTAAAAAAAAAATTAGAACAAATTAAATCACAAGATTTATTTTTCTTAAAAAGCTCTGAGATTGAAAATATTTTAAATCAAAATAATTTAGTCGAAAAATACAAAATCTTTAAAAAATACCCATCGACTTTAGAGGTTAAAATACAAAAAGCTGAACCTTTAGCTTTTTTAATCAAAGATGCACAATATTTTTCTCTTGGCTCCAATGGTAAATTGATTGCTTCAAAAGAAGCCATAAAGAACATTCCAATTATATTTGGTGATTTTGAAATCCGCGATTTCTTTAAATTAAAAAACTTTATAGATGAATCAAATTTTAATTATCAACAAATTACTGAATTATTTTATTTTCAATCAGGTAGATGGGATATCAAAATTAAATCTGGTATCTTGATAAAACTTTCTTCTGAAAATTTAAAAGATTCATTAAATTTATTAGTCAAAATTTTAGATGAGCAAAAATTTAAAAAATTGAAAGTAATTGATATGAGACAAAAAAATCAGGTAGTTATTAGTGAGTAGAATTTTGGATGTAAATAATTATTTATTCATTAGTCCAAAAAAAATTGGTATTTCTGTGAATGAGAGTAAAGATTTTTCAGAAATTTATAAAAAAGAAATACATATAAGTGAAAAAACAAATCAAATTAATTTTGGTTTGATAAATGCTTTTTTAGAGAATAATATTTTTAAAATTGAAAAAATTTTAAATAATTTCGTAAAAAAAATAAATTTAATCATTGAATGCAAAAGTTTTTTAACAGTCAGTTTATCAATCAAAAAAAATAATCATAATGAATTAATTACTAAAGAAAATTTAATCTATTATTTAAATGATGCCAAAGATCAATGTAAAAAAACTATAGAAAAAAAAAAAATTATTCACATGATTGTTGAAAATTATCGAATTGATAATAATAATTACTCATATTTCCCTGAAAAATTAAAATGCGATTCTATTACTTTAGATATAAAATTAATTTGTTTGGATGAAACTTTTTTAGAAAATTTAAAAAAAATTTTAAAAAACTATCAAATTTCAATTGATCACATAGTAAATGCTGATTACATTTTTCAAATGAGTGAGAAAAAAGATGTAGATTATTACAGAATTTCTAAGGAAGTCATAAATGGGAGTAATAAAAACGAAATTTTATTAATTGATAAAACTCAAAAGAATCGCGGTTTTTTTGAGAAATTTTTTAATTTTTTCAATTAAATTCGTATTTTCCAGTAATATTTGTTGTTTTTGTTTTAGGGGGTTTGAGCATTAAATAGTCCCGATGTCTTTGCTAACACAAAAAACTCTAAAGAAAAATGTGAAACTAAATGGAGTAGGTCTTCATAGTGGCAATAAAGTAAACTTAAACATAAAGCCTTCTGAACCAAATACAGGAATTTATTTTAAAAGAGTAGATTTAAGTTCCAATAACATAGTCTTTCCAAATTTTTCTAATGTTTCAAACACCGACTTAAATACAACTATCTCAAATGAATTCGGGGTAAAAGTCTCTACAATAGAACATTTAATGGGAGCTCTATTTGGTTTGGGCATAGATAACGCCTTAATAGAGATTGATAGTGATGAAGTTCCTATTTTAGATGGATCGGCCAAAGAGTTTATTGACGAAATAATCAAATCAGGGCTTCAAACAAGTAATGCTCCAATTAAGATTATTAAAATTAACAAAAAAATAAATTTTGAAGATGGTAAAAGATTTATATCTATTGAACCGTCCAAACTTAGTTTAGATATAGATTTTCAAATTAAATATTCTAACGAGCTAATTGGCAATCAAAGAAATAAGATTAATGTTTATGAAGATGATTTGAATGATATTTTTAATTCAAGAACATATTGTTTATTTGAAGATATTGAAAAGATTAAATCACTAGGCTTAGCTAAAGGTGGAAGTTTAGATAACGCTGTAGTAGTTAAAGGAAAAAAAATTCTAAATGAAACCGGACTAAGAAATTCTAAAGAGTTTGTAAATCATAAAATTTTAGATTGTATTGGTGATCTTTATACGAGTGGTTACAGAGTGATTGGCAGTGTAATTTGTTCTCAAGGTGGACATTTTTTAACTAATAAATTGTTAAAAAAAGTATTCGAAAATAAAGCAAATTTCTCAATAGTTGAAATACAAGAAAGAAATCTTCCGCACAACATTATTAATAGAAGTTTGTTAAGATCTATAGCTTAGTTATATAAATCTTTTAAATTCGTGTTTTAATTTGTATAAATCTTTATGCAAAGATTTAACTTTCTTTTAATAATTGGATTAATAATTCTACTTACTTCTTGCTCGAAAGAAGTGAAAAAAGAGTCTATCATCATTGAAAAAAAATTAGGCTCTCAAGCTATAGAGGCTTTCAATGAGGGTAAAAAAGCCTTAGAGGAAGGAGACTCGTTATTTGCAGCTAAAAAATTTAACGAGGTTGAAATATTATTTCCTCAATCTGATTTAGCACCCAGATCTCTTTTAATGGCTGCATATGCTTATTATTATCAGGACTATTATCAGGATGCTGTTGCTGAGTTACAAAGATTTTTAAGAGTTTATCCATTACATGAAAATATTGATTATGCATATTATTTGTTAGCGATTTCTTATTATGAACAAATCGTTGATGAGAAGAAAGATTTACAGTCAATAATTAAAGCTAAAGAAAATTTTGATATTGTCATAAAAAAATTCCCAGATACCGATTATGCATTAGATGCAAAATTTAAAATTGGTTTGATAAATGACATTCTAGCATCAAAAGAAATGTATATTGGCAGATATTATTTTCAAAAAAAAAAATGGATTGCAGCAATTAATAGATTTAGAAAAGTAATTGATGAATATGATACAACTATCTATGCTGAGGAAGCTTTGCATAGATTAGTAGAGGTCTATTATAAAATTGGTCTTGTAGAAGAGGCAGAAAAATATGCAATTCTTCTTGGCTATAACTATCAATCATCAGTTTGGTATGAGAAAACATATAGTGTATTTGATAAAAACTATGAAATCTCAAAAAATAATAAAATTTCACAAAATAAAAAAAAGACTGGCAAAATTTTGAAAAAATTTAAATCTTTGTTTGAATAAAATGGAAAAAAAAAAGATTGAAGATTTGTATAACAAGAAGATTAAATTATTGAGTCAGTTCAATAAATTTTACTATGATTTAAGCAAACCCAAAGTTTCGGATCAAGAGTATGATAAATTAAAGAATGAAATTGTTTTACTAGAGAAAAAATATAAATTTTTAAAAAGTACAAACTCACCTACTCAAAAAGTAGGATTTAAACCGTCTAAAAATTTTAAAAAAATACCACATAAAGTACCAATGTTGTCACTATCGAATGCATTTAATGAGGAAGATCTCAAAAATTTTGAAAAAAAAATAATTAACTATTTAGATAAAAAAGATGAATTTGAAATATTTTATAGTGCTGAGCCAAAAATTGACGGAATTTCAGCTTCAATTATTTATAAGAAAGGTAAATTCATAACTGGTTTGTCTAGGGGAGACGGTAAAGAGGGTGAAGACATAACAGAGAACTTAAAAACCATAAAGGATATCCCTAATCAAATCAATTCTAAAAATTTTCCAGAGGAAATAGATATAAGAGGCGAAGTATTTATCAAAAATAGTGAATTCAAAAAGTTATCTAATAAATTTGCCAATCCGCGAAATGCTGCCTCTGGATCTCTTAGACAAAAAGATCCAAATGAAACGAAGAAAATTCCATTAAATTTTATTGCTTACACTTATGGATATGAGAAAGGTTTAGAAGTTGAAACTCAACATGAGTTTTTAGAAATGTTGAAACACTGGGGATTTAAAACTAATCATATGAACAAAACTATTAAAGGTGTTCAAAATTTAATGCGTAACTATAATGATATTGAGAAACAAAGAAATGAGTTAGATTTTGATATAGATGGAATTGTTTACAAAATAAATGATTTTAAATTACAAAAGAGACTAGGAAATGTTGCTAATGCTCCAAGATGGGCAGTTGCGCATAAATTCTCAGCTAATAGCGGTGTTTCAAAAATTCTAAATATAGATATTCAAATTGGAAGAACTGGAGCCTTAACTCCTGTTGCAAAAATTCAGCCTGTTAATATAGGAGGTGTTTTGGTATCTAATGCCACCTTACATAATGAGGAGGAGATAAATCGAAAAGATATTCGTATTAGTGACACCGTCTTAATTGAAAGAGCAGGAGATGTAATTCCCCATGTAGTTTCAGTTGATTTAAAAAAAAGAGGCAAAAACTCAAAAGAATTTAAATTTCCATTAAATTGTCCATCATGCGGATCGAAAACTATTAAAGATTTTAACAATACTACAAAAAAAGAGGATGCTGTTAGAAGGTGTTCGAATGAAGGTTATCATTGTGAAAAAGTTGCTATAGAAAAAATAAAACATTTTGTTTCAAAAGAAGCTTTTAATATAGATGGATTCGGAAAAAAGATTGTTGAAAATTTTTGGAATTTAAATTTGATTAGACTCCCTCAAGATATATTTAAATTAGATTATTCAAAAATTGAGGCCCTGGATGGTTGGGGAGCACAATCTGTAGCAAATCTAAGATATTCAATTAATTTAAGAAAAACTATTTCTCTAGAAAAATTTATTTACGCATTAGGAATAAGACATATAGGCCTCGAAAATGCAAAACTAATTGCAAAAAATGTTAAATCTTCGAAGAATTTTTTATTACTGTTCAAAAAGAATAATTTTGATGATTTGTTAAATATTGATGGAATAGGAGAAACTCAAATGAAATCAATTAAAGATTTTTTCTTAAATAATACAAACATAAAAGTTATTAATGAACTTGAAAAAATTCTTGAAATTAAAAATACAAAAAATCAAAAAGCTGATGGTATATTAAGTAACAAAACATTCATGCTTACAGGCAAGTTAGAAGGAATGAGTAGAGCTGAGGCTAAGTCTTTAATTGAGGAAAATTCTGGCTCAATTGTTAGCAACGTATCAAAAAAATTAAATTTTTTAATTATTGGCGATAAGCCAACTAAAAGAAAAATTGATTCTGCTAAAGAAATGAATATTAAAATTTTAACACAAGCTGAATGGTTAAAAATGTTAAATAAAACTACTTAACCACTTCTTCTCTTTTTTATTCAAATAACCAGATAATTTTGAATAAACCTCTAAATGATATTTAAATAGATAATTTTTTTCCATTTTATTAAGAAGATTAAAATTAATTAAATCTTTATCTATTGGTGCTAAGGTCAAATTTTCAAAATGTAATTTATTATTATATTTCTTTATGTAAATTAAATTTTCTATTCTAATTCCAAATTGGCCTTTTTTATAATATCCAGGTTCGTTACTCAAAACCATACCCTCTTGTAGTTTTACAGTATTAAATTTTGAAATAGCCTGTGGTCCTTCATGAACATTTGAAAAAAAACCAACTCCATGACCGGTCCCATGCTCATAGTCAAAACCACTTTTTCTCAAATTCTTTCTAGCTCTAATATCAATTAATTTTCCATTAAAGTGAATTTTTAAATTTGACATTACTACTGCAATATGACCCTTTAACACTTTTGTAAAAATATCTTTGATATTTTTTTTTGGTTTTGAAAAGCATATTGTTCTAGTTACATCTGTGGTACCATATTTATATTGCCCCCCTGAGTCACATAAAAAAATATCATTTTTGTTTATATTTTTTGATGTTTTCTTTGAAGCTCTATAGTGAACTATTGCTCCATTTCTTCCTGCACCAGAGATTGTATCAAAACTTGGGAACAAATAACTTTTATTCATTTTTCTGAATTTTTCTAATTTATTTTGAGCATCAATTTCAGAAATCCTTTTTTTATTTAAAACTTTGATCCAGTGTAAAAATTTAGTTAATGCTACACCATCAATGATATGGCTATTGATCGTATTTTCTATCTCATTTTTATTTTTGATTGATTTTGAAAGATAAATTGGATCTTCTCTGTTTAAAATTTTAAATTTTTTTTGCAAAACTTTGTTGAAATATATAGAACAGGTTTTTTTATCTATTATAATTTTTCCTGATTTTAATTTATTAATTAATCCCTCAAATTTTTCCATTTCTAAAATCTCATTTTTTCTTATTTTCTTTTCTCTGATTAATTTAATAACTTTAAATTTTTCTGAAATTAAGAATATTTTTTCGTTTTTTGTTAACATCAATCTGCAATTAGGAATAGGGCTATTTGGATTGTCGTAACCTCTTATATTTAAAAGCCACGCCACATTCTCTGGTGCAGTTACAAATAAGTAATCAGATTTATGTTTTTTAAGTATCTTGGATATTTTGGTTATCTTTTTTTTAAAGCTTTCACCAGTAATTTTGTGTTCTAAAGAGAAAAAAGGTTTTGAATTTATTTTATATTTACTAAATATATCATCGATTAGATTAGTATCAATTATTTTTATTTTGTTATACTTTAAAAAAAATTTTTTCATTTGATCTTGTGTAAAAATTTTTGGATCTATACCCAAAGTTAAACCTTTGAATAATTTAAAATTTAAAATTTTTTCAAGCTTCTCTATTTTAAAATATTTTCCAGACTCTATATTAGCTTGAATTGTATATCTTCCATCAACAAATAAAAAATTCTTGTTTTTCAATATTACAGCATACCCGGCAGATCCACTAAAATTAGAAATCGTTTTTAATCTATCTTTTTGAGAGTATTCAGAAAAAAATTCATCGTTTTTCGGAACAACATAACCATCTATTTTCAATAAATTAAATTTTTTTTTCAGTGAATTTAATCTATTTTTTATCATTTCAATTTTTTTTGATATCTAATCCAACCTGGGCTTCTTATTTTGTTATCATCAAAATCTATATCTTGATTGAATTCAAAATCCTCTATTTCATCTTTATCTTCTGCAAAAAAAGAATTTTTTTCTAAAGATTTTTCTGGAAGTTCATCTATAAATCTTGAAGCCATACTATCTATCCAATCTCCTTGATAAAATCTATTCATTGAAAAAGATATAAAAGCATCTTTTTTTGCACGAGTTATGCCGACATAGGCTAGTCTTCTTTCTTCCTCTAAACCACTCTGACCTTTTTCTTCGATTGATTTTTGGTGTGGAAACAGACCTTCTTCCCAACCTGGTAAAAAAACTGTATCAAACTCTAAACCTTTTGATGCATGCATTGTCATCATATTTACTTTTTCCCCATCCCATTCTTGATCAACTGAAGTGGCTAAAGATACATGTTCTAAGAAACTTTCAAGGTTATCAAATTCTTTCATAGCACTCAAAAGTTCTTTAATATTCTCTAATCTATTTTCATTTTCTAAATCTTTCTTATTTTTCAACATTGCAGAGTAGCCAGACTCATCTAAAATAATTTGTAGAAGTTTAACATGGTTTATTTTTTTTATATTAAGGTCGTTTCTCCATTTATTCATTAACCCTAAAAATAAATTTAAACCTATTTTAGTCTTCGGTTTCACCAAATTTTCCTGGATCAACTCCCGAGACGCGTTCTCTAAAGAAAGATTATTTTTTTTTGCGTGTTCGTATATCATTTTTAGTGAACTATCACCTATTGATCTCTTTGGATTATTAACAATTCTTTCAAAAGCAAGGTCATCTTTCTCTTGATAGATAAGTCTTAAATAAGCAACACAATCTTTAATTTCAGCTCTCTCATAAAATTTAGTCCCTCCTAAAATTCTATAAGGTATTCCAATTTTAAGAAATCTTTCTTCAAACTCTCTAGTTTGGAAAATTGCTCTTACAAGAATTGCAATATTGTTAAAAGAAACTTTGTGTTTTAGATTCTCTATTTCATCTGAAATACCGATTGCTTCATCTTTTCCGTTTTTGAAGCAATTTAATTTCACTAAATTACCTTCATCTTTTGTTGCTTTTAAAGTTTTTCCGATTCTATTTTCATTATTTGCAATTAAATTAGACGCAACATTCAAAATATTTTGAGAGGATCTATAATTTTCTTCAAGCCTTATTATTTTTGTATTTTTATAAACCTTGTCGAATTCTAAAAAATTTCTGATTTCAGCTCCCCTCCAACTATAAATAGATTGATCATCATCTCCAACACAACAAATATTCTTATTTTTTTCAGAAAGTAAATTTAACCACTTACTTTGGATGATGTTTGTGTCCTGATATTCATCCACAAGAATATATTTAAAATTTTTTGAATAGATGTTTCTAATATCTTCATTTTTTTCAAAAATTTTCACTACATGCAGAATCAAATCTCCAAAATCACACGAATTTAAATCTATTAGTTTTTGTTGGTAAATTTTATAAATCGGTAAAATATTTTTTTCGAAAATATCTTTTTTGTTGATAATAACTTCATTAGGATAATATCCTTTATTTTTCCAACGATCTAGTATTGCTAAAATATATCTTGGAGCTAACTGTTTGGTGTCAATATTTTCAGCTTTGCATATATTCTTAATAAGTCTTAATTGATCATCTGTATCAATTATAGTGAAATTTGAATTGAGATTTACTGCGGAGGCGTGTTTTCTCAAAAGCTTTGCACAGATGGAGTGAAAAGTACCGAGCCAAGATAGTCCAACTGCACCTGAGCCCAGTAACTTACTAACTCTTGTTTGCATTTCTTTTGCAGCTTTATTAGTAAAGGTGACTGATAAAATTTGATTTGGATAAGCTTTTTTTTCTTTAATTATGTGTGCAATCCTAGAGGTCAAAACCTTGGTTTTTCCTGATCCAGCCCCTGCAACAATCAACAAGGGTCCATCTAAGTAAATTGTCGCCTCTTTTTGGGCTTTATTTAAATTTTGTAAATAATCGGAGTTTACCATTTCAAATAATTAATTATAAGTGATCACAATCATTATGAGTAGACATAATTTATTAAATAAAAAGATAAAGAAGCAAATTTTATCTATAAATGATCTATTTGAAAATATTTTTAATAAATTAAAGTATTTTAAGTCCAATTATAAAAAAATCCTTTTAAATAAGAACAATAGAGTTTTTTTGTTCGTAGGAATACTTGTTATTTTGACACTATCTTATTTAAGTTTACCTTCTTTTTATAATAAAGAAGCAGTTCGAACTGAAATTAAGAATCAATTAATTAAGAATTACAATATTGGATTAAAGCTGGAGAATGAAATTAATTACAGTTTTTTCCCATCCCCTCATTTCTTTATAAAAAATCCTATAATTATTCGTGAAAAAAAAGAAATAGGTAAAACAAAAAATCTAAGAGTATTCATTGATGGAGGAAACCTCTTAGCAATTAATGAAATTAACATAAGAAATTTAGTTTTTGAAAAAACTGACTTCAACATTTATTTAGAAGATTTTGTTTTTTTTGAAAACCTATTAAAGACAGAACCTAATGATAATAGTATTTTATTCAAAAAAAGTAATATTTTTTTTAAGAATAAAGATGATGAGATACTTTTTATTAACAAGATCTTTAATAGTAAATTTTATTATGATTCTAAAAATTTACAGAACGTTTTAGTTTCAAAAAATGAAGTATTTAACGTACCCTTTAAGATAACTTTAAGAAATGATAAATTTAATAAAGAGTTTTTGACAAAATTTGACTCAAATAAAATAAGATTAAATATTGAAAATATAATTGATTACGAAAATAAATCAAAAAAGGGAATAATGGATATTTTGTTCATTAATAAAACAACCGCTTTAGAATATGAATTAGATCAAAATTCGTTAAATTTTTTCTCATTTAATAATAAAAATTCATATAAAGGAACAATTGACTTTAAACCTTTTTACTTTGCTGCTGAATTTAATTATGAGGGCTTAAGCACAAAAAATTTATTTGATGAAAATTTCATATTTATTGATTTAATAAATTCAGAATTATTAAATAATAAAAATTTCAGTGCTAATCTTGATGTAAATATTAAGAATATTACAAATGTGAATGAATTAAATGATTTACGATTAAAAATTTTTATTGAAGATGGAAATATTAATTTTTCAAATTCAAAAATTAAATGGAAAGATAATTTAGAAATTATTCTTGATGAAAGTTTATTACTAATTAATAATGATGGAGCAAATTTGGTTGGAACAACAATATTTAATTTTAATGATGTAAATACTTTTTATACTTCTTTCCAAATATTGAAAAAAAATAGAAAAAAAATGAGACAAATGCAATTAGATTATGTTTATAATTTCAATACTAAAAGTATCACTTTCGAAAATCCTCGAGTTGATGGGGAACAAAATCAAAAATTAGATGAGTTTTTAAATATCTTTAACTCAGAGCAAGATAGAATTTTTAATAAAATTACTTTTAAGAATTTTATGAATAATTTTTTTAATGCTTATGCTGGATAAATCATTTTTTTTGGATTAACAATTTTTTCATAATCTTTTTCATTTATTAACCCAGTTTTAAGAGCCTCGATTTTAAGTGTAGTTTTGTTTTTTAATGCTGATTTAGCAATCTTTGCAGCATTATCATAACCAATCTTAGGAGCTAATGCTGTAACTAGCATTAAAGAATTTTCTAAATAAAAATTTATTTTTTCTTTATCTGCTTTTAAGCCCTTAATACAATACAAAGCAAAATTCTTAGAACTATCAGCCAATAAATCTATTGATTGTAATATGTTATGAGCGATTAAGGGCTTAAATACATTTAATTCAAAATGACCATGAGAGCCTGCCATAGTAATCCCATTATGATTGCCTATTACTTTTACACAAACCATAGTGACAGCTTCTGATTGAGTTGGATTCACTTTCCCAGGCATTATCGAAGAACCTGGTTCATTTGCAGGTAGAATTAATTCACCATAACCTGCCCTTGGACCAGACCCTAAAAATCTAATATCGTTAGCTACTTTCATTAAACAAACAGCTGTCGTATTTAAAGTTCCAGAGAAATTCACAATTTCATCATGAGCTGCGAGTGCAGCAAATTTATTTTTAGTAGGCTTAAAAGGAATTTTAGTTATTTTTTTTATCTCATTTATAATTTTTTTATCAAAACCTTTTTTACTATTTATTCCTGTTCCTACTGCAGTACCACCTTGTGCTAACAAATAAATTTCACTCAATGCATTTTTTATTCTTGTGATACAATCTTCTAGTTGAGATTGATAACCAGAAAATTCTTGGCCTAAAGATAATGGCGTTGCATCTTGTAAATGAGTTCTGCCAACTTTTACTATTTTTTTAAATTGAGATACTTTTTTTTTGAGTTCTTTGTTTAATAGTTCTAAAGCCGGTAAAAGTTTATTTCTTGTCTCAATAGCAATAGCTATGTGCATTGCAGTTGGGAATACATCATTTGTTGATTGAGATTTATTGACATGATCATTAGGATGAACAGGTTTTTTTGAACCTTTTTTACCCCCTAAAATTTCAATTGCTCTATTGGCGACAACCTCATTAACGTTCATATTAGTTTGTGTTCCAGATCCAGTTTGCCAAACTTTAAGAGGAAAGTGTTCATCTAGTTTTCCTGAAATTACCTCATTTGAAGCTTTTATAATTGCTTTTGCAATCTTAGGAGCGATTTGCTTTTCCCTTGAATGAACTATTGCAGCTGCTTTTTTTATTATTGCAATAGATTTAATAAGTATTGGCCTTACTAAAAATTCCCCTATATCAAAATATTTTTTGGATCTTTGAGTTGATGCACCCCAATATTTATCGTTTGGAACACTAATTTTTCCGATGCTATCAAATTCTTTTCTTAATTTCACGAATATTATTTTTTAAGTATATACATTAGATATATATTAATTTTATTTAAACTTATAGGAGCAAAATGACAAATTTCAATAAAGTAGGAACTTTCATGAAAACTTTTGGTCAAGAAGTCAAAACAAAACCCTCATTTAGCACAGATAAAATTAACAAACTTAGGCTTGATTTAATCAAAGAAGAACTTAGTGAGCTCACAGATGCAATGAACAACAAAGACTTATTAGAAGTTGCTGATGCATTAACAGATATTCTTTATGTTACTTATGGAGCAGGACATGCATTTGGTATTAATTTAGACAAATGCTTTGAGGAGGTTCAAAATTCTAATATGAGTAAATTAGATGAGAATGGTAAACCTATTTATAACGAGCATGGTAAAGTCATGAAAGGACCAAATTATTTTAAACCAGATTTATCTAAATTTGTAAATTAAATTTCCAATTTAAAGTCTACTGCTGGGACACTATGTGTAATGCTGCCAACCGAAACTCTGTTTACTCCAGTTTTTGCAACTGATTTTATATTTTTTAAACTTATATTTCCTGATGCTTCGGTCTCATAAAATTTTTTTGCAATTTTAACACCTTTTTTTAAATTTTTAATACTCATGTTATCAAATAATACAGTATTGAATTTAAGGCCTATTATTTCATTAAGTTGTTTTAGATTATCCACCTCAACTGTAATTTTTTTTCCTTTTTTATTCTTTATAGCAGATAGAATTAATTTTTTAATATTTTGATTAGCAATGTGATTGTCTTTAATTAAGAATTCGTCACTTAAATTAAATCTATGATTTGTACCCCCCCCAACTTTAACTGCATATTTTTGAATTACTCTATAGTTTGGTATTGTTTTTCTAGTGCAACAAATTTTACACTTTTTTCCAGCAAGCTTAACAAACTGGTTAGTTTTTGTAGCAATGCCTGAGATGTGAGATAAAAAATTTAAAGCAACTCTTTCGGCGATCAATATTGAATTCGCCTTTCCCTTTACAAATGCGATAATGGAATTTTTTTTCACTAAGGAACCATCTTTTTTTTTTATGATAAATTTGGTTTTATTATCCACTTTATTAAATGCATGTTTTGCAAATAATAAACCTGCAATAATTGCATTTTGATTAGATATTAATTTTGCAGTAATAACTTTATTTTTTTTTAATAAATTAGAGGTTATATCTCCATAAGGATATAAATCTTCTGCTAGAGCTAGTTTAACTCTATCTTTGATAAAATTTTCAGTTAACTTAACGTTTGACACAAAGTCTTATCTACCAATAGCAACCATTTTTTCTACAGACAATCTAGCTTTATTGATCGTATCTTGGCCCATGATTATTTCACCTGTTTCATTTTCCAAGCAATCTAAAATTTTAGGCAAAGTAATTTTTTTCATATGAGGACAAAGGTTGCATGGTCTTATAAATTCGACATTAGGATTTTCTACTTGAATGTTATCACTCATAGAGCATTCAGTAACCATCATAACTTTTTTAGGTTGATTATCTTTCACATAATTTATCATTCCAGAAGTTGAGCCGGCAAAGTCACTTGCTTTTATCACTTCAGGTGGACACTCTGGGTGTGCAATAATTTTAATCCCAGGATTTTTTTTTCTAATATCGTTTATTTGTTTTTCATTGAATTGATCATGAACAATGCAGATCCCTTTCCAGGAGATAATTTCTACATCTGTTTGTGAAGCTACATATTTTGCAAGATAATCATCAGGAAGAAAAATTACTTTTTTAACTCCGAGAGATTTTACGATTTTAACTGCATTTGCTGATGTACAACAAACATCTGTTTCAGCTTTTACATCAGCAGAAGTATTTACGTAAGAAACAACTGGTACACCTGGATATTTTTCTTTTAACAATCTAACATCTTTTCCGGTTACTGATGAAGATAATGAGCAGCCTGCTTTCATATCTGGCAGCAATACCTTTTTATTTGGACTCATTAGTTTTGCAGTCTCGGCCATAAAGTGAACTCCAGCCATTACAATTATTTCAGCAGAAGTTTTAGCTGCTTCGACTGCGAGCGCTAGTGAGTCAGCAGAAAAATCTGCAATGCCGTGATAAATTTCTGGTGTTTGATAATTGTGTGCAAGAATTACGGCATTTTTTTCTTTTTTTAACTTGTTAATTTTATAAATATAGGGTGCGTGAACAGACCATTCAATTTCAGGCATTACTTTGGATATCTTTTTATATATGGGATCTGTTGCTATTCTTACTTCTTGGGTAAATTCCATAATTAAATTTATCAATTTGAAACCTACTTGTCATTGATTTAATGTGGGTCATATTATTAGCGGCCATGCTGAAATTGGTAGACAGGCACGGTTGAGGGCCGTGTGGACCTAGTCCATGAGAGTTCGAGTCTCTCTGGCCGCACCAATATGAATTTTTTATGGGGATTTTTTAATCAAAAATTTAAAATTTTTAAGCTAAGTGTGCTCAGAATTTACTCAAAAATTTTTTGATAAGACCTTAAATTTTAAGCCAATTAGGAATAAAGATTTTAAAGGATCCATTTTTGCTTTTGTATATTTGATTTTTGTTAAAATTTTTATCTAAATATTTTATTAATGCGTAAGGATATTCTTGATTTATCAAAACTTTACCAATTTCAACATCATTGTTATAAATTTTTTCATCTTCATCAAGTTGACCATCAATAATTTCTATCGGTAGCAATCTTTTTGAAAGTTTATCTTTTAATTTTATTCTTGCGGTATTTTCTTGGCCGACATAACATCCTTTTTTAAAGTCTATTCCATTAAGCTCTTCAAAGTTACACTCAATACCAAATAATTTGTTTTTTAATTTATTTAGATTTTTTGGAACGATCCCTAGCTTATGACTGAGATCATAATAATTATTTATATTATCATTTTTTAGTTCGAGTTTTTTCAAAGATAAATATAGCTTTTCTAAATTAATGATTAATCTTGCACCTAAATTTTTATTTCTTGGATCTAAAACAATTGGATCTTCTCTAAATTTTAATGTGAAACCTTCCACATCCTTTGCACCCTCAATTGATAAAAACTTTTCGTAACTAAGATTAGCTACAACAAATTCGTTACTTAAATTTAAAATTTCAACTTTCGATCGAATTTTATACACATTTAATTGATTAAAAAGTTCTTCAGATTGGGATTTTTCACAATCAATAAAATAACCTATCTTGTGTTTTAATAATATGAATTCATATAGAAATTTACCTTGTGGGGTTAGTAAAGATGCAAAACAACTTGAATTTTCTGTAACTTTTTCAATATTGTTGCTAATAAGATTTTGTAAAAAACTTTTTGCGTCTTCACCATTAATGTAAAGAACTGCTCTATCCTCTAAAATGTATACATTGTTGTTCATATTTGATAGATAACTACTTTTAATATAATAACTTTTTCAATAAATGTTAGATCTAATTATAAAAAATGGAAAGTGTTACATAGACGGCAAGTTAGAGAAAAAAGATATTGCTATTAAAGATGGTAAAATTTTAAAAATTGGTAAAATTTCTGAAGAATGTAAAGATACATACGATGCTAAGGACCAAACGGTTTTACCAGGGTGTATAGACACTCAAACTCATTTTAGAGAACCAGGATCAACCGATACTGAAGATCTTCACTCTGGAAGTAGAGCAGCTATTGTAGGGGGTATCACAGCGGTATTTGAAATGCCAAATACAAATCCTCCAACTGCCACTAAAAAAGAATTTCAAAGAAAATTAGATTTAGCAAAAAATAGAATGTATTGTAACTATGCTTTTTATTTTGGAGCAACAGCTGATAACGCAAATGAATTAGCAGAATTAAAAAATTTAGAGGGGTGTTGTGGTATAAAACTTTTTGCAGGCTCTTCGACTGGAAATCTTTTAGTTGCTGAGGAAAAAGATATAGATAAAGTTTTTCAAAATAGTTCAAAAGTTGTTGCAGTGCATTCTGAGGATGAGGAAATTCTTAATCAGAATAAAAAATTAATTAAAAAAGGTGACGTGCATTCACATCCAGTTTGGAGAAGTGAAGAATGTGCAATGTCTTCCACAAGAAGAATAGTCAGGCTTGCAGAACGTTATAATAAAAAAGCACATGTGCTACATATTACAACAAAACAAGAAATTGATTTTCTATCACAACATAAGGGCAATATTACTTTTGAAATTACTCCACAACACTTAACTATCTACGCACCAGATTGTTACGATAAGCTAGGTACTTATGCTCAGATGAATCCACCTATAAGGGATAAATCTCACTATGACAGATTGTGGTATGCAGTTAAAAATAACTTAAATGATACTATTGGATCTGATCACGCCCCACATTTAAAGGTTAATAAGGATAAAGAATATCCAAACTCTCCATCTGGGATGCCAGGTGTACAAACATTAATGCCTGTAATGCTAAACCATGTAAATGATGGTAAATTAACTTTAAATCAATTGATTAATCTTGTTTGTGAAAATCCAATTAAAATTTTTGGAATAAAAAATAAAGGATTTATTAAAGAAGGCTTTGATGCTGATTTTACAATTGTCGACATGAATAAAAAGATAATTATTAAAAATGAAAATATAGAAAGTAAGTGTGGTTGGTCACCATTTAATGAAGTTGAATTCAAAGGAACACCTGTTGCAACAATAATTTCTGGGAAGATTAAAATGAGGGATGGAAAAATTTTGGGTGAACCAGAGGGAAAACCTTTAGTATTTGATTAAATTTATTTTAAAAAAATTAAATCAATATTTTTTCCTTTAGTTTTTTTAGATAATTCTATTACTTGATCCTTGCTATAGATATTGCCATCAAAATCTGTAAATTTTTTATAAAAATTGAGGTTTTGTCTATATTTTAAAAAATTTATTTTTTTCTCATTAATAGGAGTGATTTCAATTATCAAAATTTGATTTTTTTTAAGCACACTTTTAGGAATTTCTTGAAATATTATCTCATCATATCCTTGGGTATCAATTTTAATAATATTTTTTTTTAATTTTATGCTTTTAAAAAATTTTTGAGTACTCTCACATTTTATTATTTCATAGTTATCAGGACTATTCATAAATCCTAATTTATCTCTTTTTACCATTTCATAATAAAAACTTAAATTACCCATATTATTTTTATCTATAAATAATTTTTTATCCTCTTTTTTGGTACTTAAAGCGAAATTGAAATATTTTATATTTTTGTAATCTTTGAGATTATTCTTTAAGCAAAAATAATTTTCCTGATTAGGCTCAACACAATAAGTATTGGATAATTTTATCTTATTATTTAATAAGCATTTTGACATTATCCCAATATTGGCACCGATATCGACAAAATCATATTTTATTTTTTTATTAATTATAGACTTAATCTTTTTAATAAACTCATTTTGATAATTTTGATCATTTATAATATTCCAACTTTGAAAACTATCATTAACAATATACATTTTTTCATTTTTTTTTCCTAAAATTGTATTTTTTGAAAATTTAACTATTGAAATTGAAGGTGGACAAACCTCATTTGCAAATAGATTATTCTTAATTGTCCAAATGAGTTTTTTTCTATTTCTAAAAAACTTTAAAAAAAAGTTGTATTTAAAATTCTCAAACATGAATAATTAATTTATCTTGGTAACATTAAAACTATTAACCAAAACAACACCAATGACTATAAGAAATAAACCTAATACAGCTTGCCAAGTTAAGCTTTGTTTAAAAAATATATAACCCAGAATAGCAATTGTAAAAATTCCAAGTCCGCTCCAAGTAGCATAAACAATTGCAATTGGCAGTTTATTTACGACAAAAGTCAATAAATAAAAGGCAGTCAAATAGAATAAAGCAAGAAACGTTGTAGGAATTAGTTTGGTAAAATTTTGAGAGACTGGCAATAACATTGTTCCTGCAACTTCACAAAAGATTGCGCCAATAAGAAATAAATAAGTTTTAAGCACTTTTTAAAATATTATTATTGATTAAATCTTCTTTTATCTCATCTAAAATTGCAGGATCGTCAATTGTTGGTGGTATTTTATATTCTACATTATCTGCAATTTTTCTTATTGTTCCTCTTAAAATTTTCCCAGATCTTGTTTTAGGTAACCTTTTAATAATAATTGCGACTTTAAATGCCGCAACTGGACCTATCTTATCTCTGACCATTTGAACACATTCTTTAGTTATTGTCTCATTATCTTTTGCAACACCTGCTTTTAATACGATCAAACCTATCGGTAGTTGACCTTTTAATTTATCTGCAATACCGAGCACTGCACATTCAGCTACAGATTGATGTTCAGATAAAACTTCTTCAATTGCACCGGTTGATAATCTGTGGCCAGCAACATTTATTATGTCATCTGTTCTTGACATAATCCAAATATAACCATCTTCATCAATGTGGCCTGCATCATAGGTTTGATAAAAACCTTCATAGTTTGACATATAATTTTCTTTATATCTTTGATCTGCGTTCCATAAAGTTGGAAATGTTCCAGGAGGTAAGGGTAGTTTAACAACTATGTCTCCCATCTCATTTGGTTTAGCTAAAGTTTGATCGGATTTAATTATTTTGACATCATAGCCAGGAACCGCTTTACAAGCTGAACCATACTTAGTCTTCATCATTTCAATTCCAGTGCAATTTGAACTTATTGCCCAACTAGTTTCGGTTTGCCACCAATGATCGATAACTGGAACTTTTAATAAATTTTCAGCCCATTTAATCGTATCAGGGTCGGCTCTTTCTCCTGCAAGAAAAAGGCTTTCAAATTTTGATAAATCATATTTAGAAAAGAATTTACCTTCAGGATCTTCTTTCTTAATTGCTCTGAAAGCAGTAGGAGCAGTAAAAAGAGATTTAACTTTATAATCTGAAATAATTTTCCAGAAAGCTCCAGCATCAGGTGTACCTACAGGTTTACCTTCAAACAATACTGTTGTGCATCCTTTAAACAATGGAGCATAAACAATATAAGAATGACCAACAATCCAACCTATGTCACTAGCTGACCACCAAATATCATCTTCATCAATGTTGTAAATATTTTTCATTGTCCACTTCAAGGCTACGATGTGGCCGCCAATATCTCTAACAATCCCTTTTGGGGTTCCTGTTGTTCCTGAAGTGTAAAGTATGTAGGCAAATTCATTTGAATTCATTTCAACACAATCAGTATCTTTAGCATTTGCGTGAGCTTCGTCCCAACTTATCTCCATTGGTGCATTTAATTTAACCTCATGACCCTTCCTTTGAAACAGGATCATCTTACTAATTTTATGTTGAGCTTGTTTTACAGCTTCATCTACAAGAGGTTTGTATTCAACAGTCCTTCCAGGTTCAAAACCACATGAGGCAGTAACCAAAAGCTTTGCTTTACTATCATCAATCCTACTTGCAAGTTCATTTGAGGCGAAACCACCGAACACAACAGAGTGTATGGCTCCTATTCTTGCGCATGCTAGCATTGCTACAACGGCTTCTGGTATCATTGGCATGTAAATTATAACCCTGTCACCTTTGTTGATACCTTGGTCTTTAAGTGCGCCTGCAAATTTTGATACTTTAGATTTTAATTCTTTGTAACTAAAATTACTTTTGTTACCAGTTATAGGACTATCGTAGATTAAAGCAGTTTTATCTCCTTTTCCTTGGTCAATATGGATATCTAATGCGTTATAACATGTGTTTGTTACACCATCTTCGTACCATTTGTAGAAAGGTGGGTTTGATTTATTTAAAATTTTAGTAGGTTTCTTAAACCAGAAGACATCTTCTGATGCATTTTTCCAAAATTCCTCAGGATTGTTTATTGATTTTTGGTAAATTTCATTAAACTTATCAGACATATGAGTTTTTGATTCGATACTGCCTTTTTTTTTGATTTTTAAATTATAAATTGTATTTAATTTTAAAAAGTAAGTAAAATCAATGTAAATTAATGACAATTAAGTCTTCTATAATCCCTTTATATTTGCTATCTAACGCTCAACTTTGGCTTAGGGATGCCTAAGTCTAGTTTATATAAACTAATAAAAACTAACTAAAGAGGGAGTTTTTTATGAAAAAACTTAAACTGTTTGCCCTTACTGTTGCAGCATTGATTGGTGTAACTGGAATAGCAAACGCAGCTTCTGCTACGATGTTAGCTCAAGATGACTTCGTTGGAATATCTTTCTGGATAATTTCAATGGGTATGTTGGCTGCTACAGCGTTTTTCTTTATGGAGAGAAATACTGTTGCACCTGGCTGGAAAACGTCAGTAACTGTTGCAGGGCTAGTAACTGGTATTGCATTCATCCACTACATGTACATGAGAGAAGTATGGGTGATGACTGGCGATTCACCAACAGTATATAGATATATTGACTGGTTAATTACTGTGCCACTACAGATGATAGAATTTTACTTAATTCTAGTAGCTGTAAGAAAAGCAAATTCTGGAATTTTTTGGAGATTGCTAATCGGTTCATTAGTAATGTTGATCGGTGGATATCTAGGAGAAGCAGGATACATCAATGCTACACTTGGTTTTGTAATCGGTATGGCTGGATGGATCTACATTCTTTATGAAATATTCTCAGGTGAAGCTGGAAAAGCTGCTGCTAAGAGCGGAAACAAAGCTCTAGTAACTGCGTTCGGTGCAATGAGAATGATTGTAACTGTAGGTTGGGCTATTTACCCATTAGGTTATGTATTTGGTTACCTAACTGGTGGAGTAGATGCTAACTCATTAAACGTAGTATACAACTTAGCTGACTTTATAAATAAAATTGCATTTGGTCTAGTAATCTGGGCTGCTGCAGTAAGTTCAGCTGGTGCGAGAAGCAGATAATAACGTTTTAAATTAATATTAATAGGGCGAGTATGTTTTCACATACTTGCCCTATTTTTTTGCATTACTATATAGAAATTATGGCAAAAATAACCTTCATTACACACGACAATAAAAATCATACTGTTGAGGTACAAAATGGATTAACAGTCATGGAGGGTGCAGTGCAGAATGATATTCCTGGAATTGACGCCGATTGTGGAGGTGGTATGGCCTGTGCGACATGTCATGTGTATGTAAAAGATGATTGGTTTGATAAGCTACCTGTCAAAGAAGATGGAGAAGAAGATATGTTAGACATGGCATTTGAACCGAAAAAAAATAGTAGGTTGAGTTGTCAAATAATTGTTTCAGATGAATTAGATGGTCTTGAAGTAAACATACCATCCAAACAGTCATAAATGAATAAAACAGATGCATTAATTATTGGAGCAGGACCAACTGGATTGTTTACAGCTCATCAATTAAAATTAATTGGACTTAATTGTGAAATAGTCGACAATTTAGATAAAATAGGAGGTCAATGCATAGAGCTTTATCCTGATAAACCAATTTATGATATCCCAGCAGTTCCAGAATGCACAGGAGAAGAATTAACCAATAATCTAATAGACCAAATAAAACCTTTTGATATTAAAATTCATTTAGGTGAAAGAGTGGATGAGGTAAAAAAAGAAGACGACAACTGGTTAGTTAAAACAAATAATAACAAAAAATTTTTAACCCCAAATGTAATTATTGCAGGAGGTGTAGGTTCTTTTGAACCTAGAAAATTTCCAGTAACCGAATGCGAAAAATTTGAGAATAAGTCGTTATTTTATTCAATAAAAGATAAAAAAATATTTGAAGGCAAAACAGTATCTATTTTTGGAGGAGGAGATAGTGCTTTAGATTGGGCTGTTGAATTATCAAAAAATTCTAAAGTAAATTTAATTCATAGAAGAGACGATTTTAGAGGT
>CACPEI010000002.1 GCA_902632875.1 uncultured Pelagibacteraceae bacterium | reverse complement strand
ACAGAACAGGTGCAGATTTTTTTAGATGCGTTGATATGATCAAAGATAGACTAGGCGCAAAGCCATTAGTAATACAAGTTCCAATTGGAATAGAATCTTCTCTAAGTGGAGTAGTAGATCTTGTAAAAATGAAGGCGCAAGTTTGGAAAAATGAGGCTCTTGGCGCTGAATGGGAATATAAAGATATCCCAGAGGATCTTAAAGAGATTTCTCAAAAATATAGAACTGAATTAGTAGAGATGGCTGTTGAGCAAGATGAGAAATTAATGGAGTCTTATTTAAATGGAGAAGATATAAAGGAAGAAGATTTAATTAAGTGTATAAGAAAGGGAACGTTAAATTTTGATTTTGTGCCTGTATTAACTGGTTCCGCTTTTAAGAATAAAGGCGTGCAACCATTACTTGATGCTGTAATTAATTATTTACCAAGCCCTATAGATATTGGATCGATTAAGGGAACTAAATTAGGTTCGGAGGATGTGATAGAAATGAAATTTGATGATGGTGCATCATTTTCAGCTTTAGCATTTAAAGTTGCGAATGACCCTTTTGTAGGATCTTTGACATTTATAAGAGTATATTCTGGAACAATTAAAACTGGAACAGCAGTATACAATTCATCTAAAGAAAAAGAAGAAAGAGTTGGAAGGATGTTGTTAATGCACGCAAATTCTAGAGAAGATATAAAGGAAGCAAATGCTGGAGACATAGTATCTTTAGCTGGTTTAAAAAATACTATAACTGGTCATACACTTTGTAATAAAGATAATCCAGTTTTATTAGAGCCTATGGAGTTCCCAGATCCAGTAATAGAGATCGCTGTTGAACCTAAAACAAAAGCCGACCAAGAAAAAATGGGTGAGGCTTTAGGTAGATTAGCAAAAGAGGATCCTTCATTTAGAGTTTCTTCAGATGAAGAATCAGGTCAAACAATTATTAAAGGTATGGGTGAGCTGCATTTAGACATTATTGTAGATAGAATGAAAAGAGAATTTAAGGTTGAAGCGAATGTAGGCGCTCCTCAAGTTGCTTATAGGGAAACAATTGAAAGTGCCTCTGAAGTTGAATATACACATAAAAAACAAAGTGGTGGTGCAGGTCAATTTGCAAAAGTAAAACTATTAGTTGAGCCACAGGAACCTGGTAAAGGTCGGGCAGTCGAGAGTAAAATTAAAGGAGGAGCTATTCCAAAAGAGTTTATACCTGGAGTGGAAAAAGGAATTGAAACAGTTTCTGATGGTGGAATTCTGGCAGGCTTTCCAATGATTGATTACAAAGTGACAATATTAGATGGATTACATCACGACGTTGATTCTAGTGTTTTAGCTTTTGAATTAGCAAGTAGAGCTTGTTTTAAAGATGCTTGCACAAAAGGTGGTTTAAAACTATTAGAGCCTGTTATGAGAGTTGAAGTAGTGACACCTGAAGACTATATGGGAGATGTTATTGGAGATTTAAATAGTCGAAGAGGTCAGATAAGTACTCAAGAGCAAAGAGGGAATGCTACTGTGATTACAGCAATGGTTCCTTTGGCAAATATGTTTGGATATATAAATAGTTTAAGATCAATGTCTCAAGGAAGAGCTCAATACTCAATGTTTTTTGATCATTATGCTAAAGTTCCACAGAATGTTCAAGATGAAGTAACTAAAAAAATCGCAGGCTAAAAATGGAAAAACAAAATATAAGAATTAAACTTAGAGCATATGATAATAAAATATTAGATGCTTCTACCGAAGAGATAGTTAATACTGTCAAAAGAACTGGTGCTACTATAAAAGGTCCAATACCTCTACCAACAAGAATTGAAAGATACACTGTTTTAAGATCACCTCACATAGATAAAAAAAGCAGAGAGCAATTTGAGTCTAGAACTCATAAAAGATTAATAGATATCATTGAACCAACGCCACAAACTGTTGAAGCATTAATGAAGTTAGATTTAGCTTCAGGTGTTGATGTGGAGATTAAGATTTAGTTATGAGTGAAATAGCATTAATTGGAAAAAAAATGGGTATGACTAGAGAATTTTATAAAACTGGTCAATTGGTACCTGTTACAGTTCTAAAAATGGAAAAAGCTAGAGTAATACAAGTTATTGAGAAAGAAAAAAGAGGATACGATGCAGTTCAACTTGGGTATGGTAAAATTAAAAATTCAAAATTAACTAAAGCTATGAAAGGTCTTTTTACAAAAAAAAATACAGAAGCTAAAAAGAAACTGAAGGAATATAGAGTCTCAAATATCGGAGATTTTAAAGAGGGAAACGAATTTGGTTTAGAAATTTTTAAAGATGTAAAATTTGTTGATACAAGGTCTAAAACAATAGGTAAAGGGTTTGCAGGTGCTATGAAAAGGCATAATTTTGGAGGCCTAAGAGCATCACATGGTGTATCCATTTCACATAGGTCACACGGTTCAACTGGTCAAAGACAAGATCCTGGTAAAGTGTTCAAGGGAAAAAAAATGGCAGGTCATATGGGTGATAAATTAAGAACAATGCAAAATATAGAAATAATCAAAACTGATTTAGAAAATGAACTTCTTTACCTAAAAGGTTCGATACCCGGATCTAAAAATTCTGAAATTCTTGTAAAAAAATCTGTAAAAAATTTAAAGAAAATGACGATAGATGAAAAGATTAAAGCTGCTGATCAGGCAAAAAAAACCCCAGATAAAAAGAAAAAATAATGAAAATTGAAAAAATAAATTTAAATGGAAAAAAAGATTCTATTGAAGTTTTAGATAAGATTTTTTCTGCAAAGATAAATAATAGATTAGTTAATAATGTCCTGTATAAAACTAATGCTAATTATAAAGGCAGACATGCTAAAACTAAACAACAAAATGAAGTGTCTGGCCCAACATCAAAAATTTATGCGCAAAAGGGAACTGGTAATGCGCGTCATGCAAGTAAAAAAGCACCAATATTTGTAGGTGGTGGTATAGCACATGGACCTAAAGGTGAGTTAGCATACAAAATAAGAAAATTGAACAAAAGTGAAAAAAAGCAAAGTATAGCCTCTCTAATCTCTGAAAAAATAAAAAATAATAATCTATTAGTTTTTAGTAACTTTACTCAGGATATAAAAAAAACAAAAGAAATGAATATAATATTAAAAAAATTTGAAATTTCAAACTCACTAATTATTTTAGATAAGTCTTCAAAAGAAAAAATAGAAAAATCAATTAGGAATATACCTAACATTAAAGTAACTGACGCAAATCATTTTAGTGCGTTTGATTTGGTAAAATTTAGAAAAGTTGTATTTACTGAAGGATCAATCAAAGAACTAGAAAAGAGATATAGCTAATTATGGAAAAAATACATTTATACGATAAAATTTTGTCTCCTATAGTGACCGAAAAATCTACAAACCTTTCAGAGCAAAATAAAATAGTTTTTAAAGTACCTTCTAAAGCAACTAAGGAAAATCTTAAAAAGAACATAGAAAAAATTTTTAAGGTAAATGTTACTAAAGTGAATATTATAAATAAGAGGAATAGAATAAAGTTTACAAGAGGTAGAAAAGTAAAAGTAGCTGGATTTAAAAAAGCAATAATAACTCTTAAAAAAGGTCAAAGTATCGACCTGACAACAGGTATTTAAAATGGGATTGAAAACTTTTAAACCTTATACTAAATCAACAAGAGGCACTATCTTAGTTGATAGGTCTGGACTATGGAAAGGTAAACCATTTAAATCTTTAGTATCTCCAAAAAATGCGATGAAAGGCAGAAATAATAATGGACATATCACAGCAGTAAACAGAGCTGGTGGACATAAAAAAATGTACAGACATATAGATTTTTATAGAAAAAAATTTGATGTGTCTGCAACTGTTGAGAGAATTGAATATGATCCAAATAGATCATGCTATATTATGTTAGTAAAACTAGATGATGATACTCACGCCTATTATCTTGCACCGCAAAAAATAAAAGTTGGTGATAAAATTGAAAGTGGTTCCAAAAAAGAAATAAAAGTTGGAAATTGTATGCCGCTTCAAGATATACCAGTCGGTATAGATATTCATAATGTTGAAATTCAACCGGGTGGTGGAGGTAAAATAGCGAGATCAGCTGGTACTTCTGTAACAATAAGCGGATTAGATGGAAACTACAGTTTAATAAAATTAGCCTCTGGCGAGGTTAGAAAAATAGATTCGAGAGCTTTGGCAACTATTGGAGTTTTAAGTAATCCAGACCAAAAAAATATTAAAGTTGGTAAAGCTGGAAGATCAAGATGGCTTGGAAGAAGACCTCATACAAGGGGTGTTGTGAAAAATCCTGTTGATCACCCTCACGGGGGCGGAGAAGGGAAATCAGCTGGTGGCAGACATCCTGTTTCACCTACTGGCCAATCTGCTAAAGGATTAAAAACTAGAGATAATAAAAGAACGGATAAGTTTATTGTTCGAAGAAGAAACAAGAGGAAGGATACTAAATAATGGCAAGAGCAGTTTGGAAAGGTCCGTTTGTTGAGGAAAGTTTAATGAAAAAAGTTGATAAATACAAAACAGATCCAAAAAAAATTCCGATTAAAACTTGGTCAAGAAAATCAACAATTATTCCAGATTTTGTTGGCGTAAGTTTTTTAATATATAATGGAAAAAAATTTATTCCAATTACAGTTTCTGAAGATATGGTAGGTCATAAATTAGGTGAATTCGCGCCAACAAGAACTTTTTTTGGTCATACACCTGCAGATAAAAAAGCAAAACCTGCAGAAGCAGAGGTTAAAAAATAACTATGAGTAAAAAGAAAAAATTAAATAAAAATAAAAATGATAAATTTGTTAGATCTATAAATAACAATATAAGGTCTAGTGTAAGAAAACTCAATCCAATTTTAAAGGGTATAGTTGGGAAAAAAGTAGATATAGCAATTAGAGATCTTCAATTTTCTGAGAAAAGAATTACAAGAGATATAAGAAAAACAATTAGTTCAGCTGTGGCTAATGCAGAAAATAATTATCAGTATGATATTGATAAATTAATTGTAAAAGAAGCTTACTGTGGAAAAAAAATTACAATGAAAAGATTTAGACCAAGAGCCAAAGGTAGAGCAGCGCCTATATTAAAACCTTATTCAAGTGTCACAATTATATTAACAGAGCAAAAAAAAATGGAGAGTCATGGGACAAAAAGTTAATCCAGTAGGTTTTAGATTAGGAGTTAACCGAGGTTGGGACTCAGTTTGGTTTGCAAAGAAAAAAGATTTTGGAAACTATTTAATTGAAGATTTCAAAATCAGAGAGTATATAAAAAAAAATGTAATTAATTCAGGTGTATCAAAAGTGATGATAGAAAGAACCGCCAACAAATGTTATGTAACTATCTATACTTCAAGACCTGGATTTGTAATTGGAAAAAAAGGTAGTGATATAGACAAAATTAAGAAAAATTTATCAAAATTTACTTCTAACGAAGTTGCTTTAAATATTAAGGAAGTAAAAAAACCTGAAACCAACGCATATCTTGTTGGTGAAAATATTGCACAGCAATTAGTAAAAAGAATTTCTTATAGAAGAGCGATGAAAAGAGCAATGCAATCTTGTTTAAGACTGGGGGCAAAAGGTATCAAAGTTTCGATAAGTGGAAGATTAGGTGGTAATGAAATTGCAAGAACTGAATGGTTAAGAGATGGTAGTATACCATCACACACTTTAAGAGCAGATATCGATTATGCCGAAGCTGAAGCACTTACAACATATGGCATCATTGGAATTAAAGTGTGGATATATAAGGGAGAGGTTTTTGCAAAAGAATTTAGTCAAGAAACTAATAAAGTATTAGCGAAAGAGGAAAAATAGAATGTTACAACCAGTTAGAACAAAATGGCGAAAAGCACATAAAGGAAGAATTCATGGAACTGCCTCTAGAGCTAATTTTATAAATTATGGCGCATATGCTTTAAAAGCCTTAACTCCCGATAGAGTTACTGGTAAACAAATTGAGGCCGCTAGAGTAGCTCTTACAAGGCATATGAAAAGACAAGGTAGAGTTTGGACGAGAATTTTTCCAAATATTCCAGTGTCTAAAAAACCTATTGAAGTTCGTATGGGTAAAGGGAAAGGTTCACCAGAATTTTACGCCTGTAGAGTGAAGCCTGGTCGTATATTATTTGAAGTAGATGGAGTGTCTGAGCAAATTGCTAAAGAGGCTTTATATAAGGCTTCTGCCAAGCTTCCAATAAAAACTAAAACTATTAAAAGGTTTGCTTAAATGAAAAAACAAGAAATAAAAAAATTATCGAAGGATCAAATTATTAAGAACTTGGATAAATACAAAAAAGACTTATTTAATTTTAGATTTCAAAAAATGAATTCTCAAATAACTAATCCTGCTAAAATTAGCGAAACAAAAAGAGCAATTGCAAGAATGAAAACATTATTAAAGGAAAAATTAAATGCCTAAAAAAATTTTAACAGGAGTTGTAATAAGTGATAAGCCAAATAAGACAATTACAGTTTTAGTCGAAAGAAAATACTCACACCCTGTTCTTAAAAAAGTAGTACGAGTGCAAAAAAAATACAATGCTCATGACGAAAATAATCAATATAAAAATGGTGATAGAGTTTCTATTATTGAAAGTAAACCTTTTTCAAAAAATAAAAAATTTCAGGTAATGGCAGGTAAAGAATAATGATACAAGTTCAAACAGAGTTATTAGTTGCTGACAATACAGGAGCAAAAAAAATAGAATGTATAAAAGTTTTAGGTGGTTCTAAAAGGAGATATGCTAGCATAGGAGATACAATTGTAATTGCTGTTAAGGAAGCTATACCTAAAGGAAAAGTAAAAAAAGGTTCAGTGCACAAAGCAGTTGTTGTAAGAGTAAAAAAAGGAATACATAGAAATGATGGTTCAAAAGTAAAGTTTGATAACAATGCTGCAGTGTTGGTAGATGATAAAGGAGAACCAGTTGGTACAAGAATATTTGGACCGGTAACAAGAGAATTAAGGAATAGAGGCCAAATGAAAATAATTTCATTGGCACCAGAGGTTTTGTAATGATTAAAAAAGGATTAAAAGTTGTAGTTTTGGCTGGAAAAGATAGAAAAAAAGAGGGCGAGGTTATTGAAATTGATAGAAGCAAAAATAGGGCTAAAGTAAAGGAAATTAATATGATTAAAAAGCATGTTAAAACAACAAAAGAAAAAAAAGGTGGCATTTTTTCTAAGGAAAGCTTCATTCATATTTCAAATTTAAGGGTTGTAAGTGAGAAAAATAAAAAAAAAACTGAGGTTAAAAAATAATGGTACCAAGACTTAAAGAACTTTATTATAAGGAAATTCAACCTTCTTTAAAATCTCAGTTTGGTTTTAAAAATTTATATAGTGGTCCAAAAATAGAGAAAATTGTATTGAATATGGGACTAGGTTTAGATGGAAATGATAACAAGATTTTAAAGTCTTGTGAAGAGGACTTAGCAAAAATTACTGGACAAAAACCCGTTGTTACAAAGTTCAAAAAATCAGTGGCTAATTTTAAAACACGTAAAGGTTCAAACGCAGGATTGAAAGTGACTTTAAGAAAAAATAAAATGTTTGAGTTTCTTGATCGATTAGTAAACATTGCTCTACCTAGAATCAAAGATTTCAGAGGCTTATCAGTTAATGGTTTTGACAAATTTGGAAATTATACATTTGGCATAAAAGAACATATAATCTTTCCAGAGGTAAGTTTTGATAGGGCTGATAAAGTTAGAGGATTAGATATTATAATAGTGATATCTTCGAAAAATAAAGAGCATAGTATTGCGTTATTAGAGAAATTAAATTTTCCATTTATTAAAAAAGGAGATAACTAGAATGGCTAAGTTAAGTTCTATAAATAAAAATAACAAAAGAATAAAACTCTCAAATAAATTTTATAAAAAAAGAGAAAAACTAAAAAAAATAGTAATGAATAAAAAACTCCCATTAGAGGAAAGATTTAAAGCTCAACAAAAATTAGCTAAATTACCAAGAAATTCAGCTAAAAGTAGAGTTATGAACAGATGTCAAATAACTGGAAGACCTCATGGAGTATATAGAAAATTAAAAATATCCAGAATTGCATTAAGACAATTAGGATTACAAGGTAAAATTCCAGGTTTAATTAAATCAAGTTGGTAGAAAGGAAAATATGAGTTTGAGTGACCCAATAGGAGATATGATTGCAAGAGTTAAAAATGCACAATCACGAAATCATAAAAAGGTTCATTTACCTTCATCAAATTTTAAGGCTAAAATAGCAGATATACTTAAAAATGAAGGATTTATAAAAGATTTTAAGATAAATGCCGAAGATAATAATAAAACTATTCTGTCTTTAGAGCTGAAATATCATTCAGGTAATCCTGTCATAAATGCTTTTGAAAGAGTATCTAAACCTGGCCGAAGAATTTTTTCTAGTGCAGATGGTCTTCCAAAAATAAATAACGGCCTTGGAATAGCAATTATCTCAACCCCTAAAGGTGTCATGACAGATATTGATGCAAGAAAACAAAGGGTAGGCGGAGAAATAATTTGTAAGGTATTTTAATGTCTAAAATTGGTAAAATAAATATTTCAATTCCAGAAAAAGTAAAAGTTGTATTAGCTGGAAACAACCTGAATATTGAGGGACCTCAAGGTAAAAAATCTTTAAACATAGACCTTGAACTGTTTAATCTAGACGTAAAAGATGGAAAACAAATTTCAATACAACCAAAAAAACTAAATCAAAATACAAAAAGACTATGGGGAATGAACAGAAGTTTAATAAATAATGCAGTCATTGGCTCTAGCAAAGGATATGAAAAGACTTTAGAATTAGTGGGTGTTGGTTATAGAGCAGCGCTAAAAGGTAACAAATTGAATTTGCAATTGGGATATAGTCATGACATAGATTTTGATATTCCAGAGGGAATAAAAATTGCAGTTGAAAAACAAACTACTTTAAAAATAACAGGCTTAGACAAACAACAGGTTGGTGCTGTTGCCTCAAAAATAAAAACATTAAGGAAAATTGAACCTTATAAAGGTAAAGGAATTAGGGAAAAAGGTCAATATATATTGAAAAAAGAGGGCAAAAAGAAGTAATGAAAATTAATACGACTAAAAGAAAAAAATTTAGGATAGGCAATAAGTTAAAAAAATTTGCTTCTAACGATAGGTACAGATTGAGTATATTTAGATCTTCTAAAAATATATCTGCTCAAATTATTGATGATACAAAAAACATAACCCTTTTATCTGCTTCTTCTGTAGAAAAGGATATCAAATCAAATCAAAAAGTTAATAAGATTGAGTTATCAAAGATTGTAGCTGAAAAATTAGCAAAAAAAGCACAAGAAAAAAAGATAACAAAAATTTTCTTTGATAGAGGGATATATAAATATCATGGTAGAGTAAAAATTTTTGCAGAGACTCTAAGAAAAAATGGAATGGATTTTTAATTATGGAAAACAATAAAGATAAAAAAACTGACGATATTCTTGAAAAATTAGTTCATATCAATAGAATTACAAAAGTTGTTAAGGGTGGTAGAAGATTTGGCTTTTCAGCTTTAGTAGTTGTTGGAAATCAAGCAGGAAAAATTGGAGTAGCTCACGCTAAAGCTAAACAGGTTCCAGATGCAATAAAGAAGGCTAATGAAATTGCCAGAAGAAAATTAATTCATATCCCTCTAAGGGAAGGGAGAACAATTCACCATGATGTGAAAGCAAAAGATGGCTCTGGAAGGATTGTTTTACGTGCTGCTTCAAAAGGTACAGGCATAATTGCGGGTGGACCAGTTAGAGCTGTTTGTGAAGTACTAGGAGTAAAAGATATTGTTGCAAAATCTATGGGTACTTCTAATGCGCACAATGTTATTAGAGCTACCATGAAAGCTCTACTGAGACAGAATTCACCTAAACAAATATCTGTTGTTAGAAATAAAAAAATTTCAGAAGTTATTGAAAAAAGAAATTAATGATAAATTTGAATAATAGAAATAAAATTAAAAGACCTAAAATAAGAGTTGGAAGAGGAATAGGTTCTGGAAAAGGTAAAACTTCAGGCAGAGGTGTCAAAGGACAAAAGTCAAGATCTGGTGTCGCCATTAAGAGTTTTGAGGGCGGACAGATGCCTTTATATAGAAGACTCCCAAAGAGAGGTTTTAATCCTTTGAGAAAGAATCAAGTTGCCATTTTAAACTTAGATAAAATTCAATCGTATATTGACAAAAAAAGTATAAATATTAGTGATGTATTAAATTCAAGTTTATTAAAAAGATTAAATTTGATTAATAAGAACTCCAATAAACTTAAAATATTAGGTTCTGGAGAAATTAAAGATAAGATAAATATCGAAGCTGACCTAGCTTCGAAATCTGCAATAGAAAAACTTGAAAAAATAGGTGGATCTATACAATTAAAAAAATAGTTATTATTTAATGAGCAGCTCATCAAGTAGCATCGATCTAAGAAACAGAATTCTATTTACTATAGGAATACTTGCCGTTTATAGATTTGGTACTTTTGTTCCTTTACCTGGAATTGACCCTGAACAATTAAAAGTAATGATGGAAGGTAATCAAAAAGGTTTATTAGGAATGTTCAATGTTTTTGCAGGAGGCGCTGTTAGTAGAATGGCTATTTTTGCGTTAGGTATAATGCCATACATCTCTTCTTCAATTATAGTTCAGCTTTTGACAGGTGTTTCAGATTATTTTAAAAATCTTAAAGCTCAAGGTGAAATTGGAAGATCAAAGATAACTCAAATTACTAGATATGGAACTGTTTTACTTGCCACATTACAAGGCTATGGACTCTCAGTTGGATTAGAGTCATCTGCAAATTTGGTAATTAATCCAGGTATTTTTTTTAAAATTTCAACCGTAACAACAATTGTTGCAGGTACAATTTTTTTAATGTGGTTGGGAGAACAAATTACTCAGAGAGGCATAGGAAATGGTATTTCGTTAATAATATTTGCAGGAATAGTAGCTGAAATTCCACGAGCTTTAGTAACAACATTTGAATTAGGTAGAACAGGTGCTGTATCGACATTAATGCTTATATCTATTTTTGTTTTATTAGTTTTGACAATTTTGTTTATAGTTTTCATGGAAAGAGCTTTAAGAAAAATACTTATAAACTATCCAAAAAGACAAATGGGAAATAAAATGTATGGTGGTGAGTCATCTCATCTTCCATTAAAGATCAATCAGGCAGGCGTTATACCTGCTATTTTTGCGTCAGCATTATTATTATTACCAGTCACATTTTCAAATTTTAACTTTTCTGAAAGTGACACTTTTTTAAGTATAAGCTCATACTTTACTCAAGGCCAACCCCTTTATATGCTTTTGTATGCTTCAGGTATAATATTTTTTACTTTTTTTTACACTTCGATTACTTTTAATCCAAATGAAACTGCTGAGAATTTAAGAAAATATGGTGGATTCATTCCAGGAATTAGACCAGGTGAGAGTACAGCACTGTATATCGAAAATATATTAACTAAACTTACAACCATTGGGGCTTTATATTTAACATTAGTTTGTTTAATGCCAGAATTTTTAATAGCCAATTACCCTATACCATTTTATTTAGGAGGCACATCAATTCTTATCGTTGTTGTTGTTGCTATAGATACTGTTACTCAAATTCAGACACGATTGATGAGTTCTCAGTATGAACAATTAATTAAAAAAACAAAATTTGGTAGATAAGTGAATATAATATTGTTTGGTCCACCTGGTGCTGGTAAGGGTACACAAGCTAAGTATTTAGTAAATAAAATTGATGGTTTTCAAATTTCAACAGGTGATTTATTAAGAGAAGAAATAAAAAAAGATACCGATATTGGAAAAAGAATAATTAAAAATATGAATGATGGAAAGTTTGTAAGCGATGAAATTGTAAATGATATCATTAAAAATATTATACTTGATCCAAGAAAAAAGAGTAAACTTATATTCGATGGATATCCAAGATCAATAAGTCAGGCTAAAAATTTAAATTCTTTATTAGGTGACTCAAATCAAAAAATAGATTGTGTTTTCTTTCTTAATGTAGACAAAGATACGATAATAAAAAGAATTGAAAAAAGAAAAATTTTAGAAAAAAGATCCGATGATGACTTAGAAACTATTTTAAAAAGATATGATACCTATATGAAAACAACAAAACCAGTACTTGACTTTTACTCAAAGAATTCTAATTTTCACGAGATAGACGGGGGTCAAGAAATTAGCCAAATAACGAGAAAAATAGAGGCTTTTTTGAATTTATAAGACATTGACTTTGATTAATCTTCTTATATAAAAGTCACAATTTATCACAAAAATTATGGCTCGTATTGCAGGTATAAATATTCCACAAAATAAACTTGTTCATGTTGGGCTGACTTATATCTACGGAATTGGTGATAAATTTTCAAAAGAAATTTGTTCTTCATTAAATATACCTAATAAAAAAAGAGTAAATGAATTGACTGATGAAGAAATTTTAAAAATTCGAGAATTTATAGATAAAAATTTCAAAGTCGAGGGTGATTTAAGAAGAGATTACTCATTAAGCATAAAAAGACTAATTGATTTAGCATGTTATCGAGGTTCACGTCACAGAAAAAAATTGCCAGTGAGAGGTCAGAGAACAAGATGTAATGCAAGAACAAGAAAAGGTAAAGCTATTGCTATAGCTGGAAAAAAATTAACACCACTTAAAAAATAATTATGGCTAAAACTGAAAAAGTTGATAGTAAAGAACAAAAAGTTGAAAAAACAACAAAAAAAATAAACAAAAGTTCTTACTCAAAGAAAAAAAAAACAAAGAAAAATATCTTAAATGGCATAGCTTATGTTCAATCTACATTTAACAATACAATTATTTCAATTGCAGATACGAATGGCAATGTAATCTCTTGGGCTTCTGCTGGTCAAAAAGGTTTTAAAGGTTCTAGAAAGTCTACTCCTTACGCAGCGCAAATAGCCGCTGACGCAGCTGCTTCTAAAGCTTTAGAGTTTGGAATGAAGACACTTTCAGTAGAAGTAAAGGGTCCTGGGTCAGGTAGAGAAACAGCTTTACGAGCTTTACAAGCAAGAGGATTTAAAATTTTGTCTATAAAAGACACTACCCCGATGGCTCATAATGGAACAAGACCGCCAAAAAAAAGGAGAGTTTAATAATGGATATAGAAAACGTTGATGTTAAAAATTGGAAATCTTTGATTAAACCAACAAAATTAGATGTTAAAATAAGTGATGATCTTACTCAAGCTACTATTGTAGCCGAGCCTTTGGAAAAAGGTTATGGTCTTACTTTAGGAAATTCATTAAGAAGAATCTTACTTTCATCTATAAGAGGGGCAGCAGTAACGTCAATACAAATTGACGGAGTTTTACATGAATTTACATCAATCAAAGGTGTGAGAGAAGATGTTACAGATATTGTATTAAATGTGAAATCATTAGCTTTAAAATGTGCGGCCGAAAGTACAAAAAAGTTAATTCTTGACGCAAAAGGCCCAGGAGAAATTAAAGCTTCAGATATTTCAAAAGTTGCAGATGTAGAAATTCTTAACCCAGATTTAGTCATTTGTAATTTAGATGAAAATACAAATTTTCATATGGAAATGAATGTAAATACTGGTAAAGGTTATGTGCCAGCAGAATTAAACAAACCAGAGGAACCACCGCTAGGGTTAATAGCGATCGATTCTTTATACAGTCCTGTGAAGAAAGTTTCATACTCAGTAAGTACCGCTAGAGAGGGCAAAGCTCTTGATTATGATAAATTGACAATGCAGGTTGAAACTAATGGCTCAATATCTGCAGAAGATGCAGTTGCATACTCAGCTAGAATTTTCCAAGATCAGCTTAAAATGTTTATCAATTTTGATGAACCAGTGGAAGCACCTGTCAAAGAAGTTTCAAGTGAACCAGAATTTAATAAAAACCTTTTGAGAAAAGTCGATGAGTTAGAGCTTTCGGTGAGATCAATGAACTGTTTAAAAAATGATAATATAATTTATATTGGTGATCTAGTTCAGAAATCTGAAGGTGAAATGTTAAGAACACCTAATTTCGGAAGAAAATCACTTAATGAAATTAAAGAAGTTTTAACAGGAATGTCTTTGTATTTGGGAATGGAAATACCAAATTGGCCACCAGACAATATAGCTGAAATGTCTAAAAAATTGGAGGAAGCGATTTAATGAGACATGGTATGGCAAATAAAAAACTGAACAGGACTTCAGAACATAGAAAAGCTTTACTAAAAAACATGCTTAATTCACTTGTGAAGTATGAGCAAATCAAAACTACATTGCCAAAAGCAAAATTTTTAAAACCTCAAGCTGATAAATTAATCACATTAGGAAAAAAGGATACGCTACATAATACAAAAATGTTAGTATCAAAATTACAAGATATAAAATCAGCAAACAAGGTGAAGAAAAAATTATCTAAGAGATACGAAAAAAGATCAGGAGGCTATACAAGAATTATAAAAGCAGGCTTCAGATATGGTGATAATGCCCCGATGGCTATTATAGAATTTGTAGACAGAGATGTAGAGGCAAAAAGAATCGATAAAAAGAAAAAGAGTCCTTCAGAAAAAGCTGATAAAAAAGAAGATATAAAAGTAACTACAGCTTAATAAATTAAAAAAAATCATGAATAAAATTTTTATCGTTGACTCAACGTGTAATAATATGCGTGTAGATAGATGGTTAAGGAATAAAATTGGTAAGATACCACAAGGATTAATCGAGAAAACACTAAGACTAGGTAAGATAAAAATTAATGAAAAAAAGGTTAAAAGTTCATTCAAAATAAAAACAAATGATAAAGTTGAGATATTTAATTTTAATTTTAAAGAAAGAATTAATCAAAAAAAAATAAAATTTAATCCATCAAATCAGGTTATTAAATCTAATGAGAATTTGATTATAGATAACAACGATGATTTTATTGTTCTAAATAAAAGTGCAGGAATTTCAGTTCAAGGTGGAACTAAGTCAAAAAAAAATTTAATTGATATTTTTAGTAGAAGTAAAATTTTTGAAGGTATTAAACCTTATTCAGTTCATAGATTAGATAAAGAGACTTCTGGTGTTTTTATCATGGCAAAAAATCGAGAAACAGCACAATTATTAACTTCTTTATTTAGGTTAAGAAAAGTACATAAAACATATTTAGCAATTTGTAGTGGTGAGTTGGAAAAAAATACAGGTGAATGGAATGATGATTTAATTCGTTACGATAATGGAAAAAAAATTATTGAAAGAGCAAAAACTACTTTTAGAGTGCTTGATAAAAATTCTTATGCAACATTAGTTGAAATGAAACCAATAACAGGTAGAAAACATCAATTAAGAAAACAACTATTTAATATTGGACATTCTATTTTTGGTGATAAAAAATACCGATCTTTAAGTTCATCAAAGGGAACAAATAAAAACTTAATGCTACACTCTCATCAGATAAGATTTATGATAAATAAAAAAAAATATACCTATAAAGCACTAATTCCCGATTATTTTAAAAAATTACTTAAAGCTAAGAGGTTAGATTTTTTAGATTAGAAATGAAATTATCAATTAATCTATTTTCTAAATTTTCATAATTTTGTCTCTTAATCTCCATTAAATTTGTAATACCTCTATCTTTAATTCCGCAAGGAATAATCGAGTCATATTTTTTTATACTATTATCAATATTTATTGAAAAACCATGATAGGCAATCCATTTACTAATTCTAATACCAATTGCAGCAATTTTCTTAATTTGAGAATTGTCGTTATACCAAATTCCAATGTTTTTTTTATCAGAAAAAGTTTGAATTTGATAACTTTTAAGTGTGTTAATTATAGTTGCTTCAATTATTGATATAAATTTTCTTATATCTTTTTTTCTTTTTTTTAAATCAATAACAAAGTAAAAAACAAGTTGACCAGGTCCATGATATGTAATTTTACCACCTCTATTAGTTTTTAAAACTTTAATAGTTTTATCTATTATTTCATTTTCATCGAAACTGGTTCCGCCAGTATAAATATCTTCATGCTGTAGTGTCCAAATTAGATCATTTGATTTTTCTTGATCAATATCTCTCAATCTTTGCTCCATAAATTCTATAGCATCTCTATATTTTACTGGATTTTTGGACTTTTTAATTTCTATGTTCATTTAAAAATTGTATTCTTTTTATTATGTATTAAAAGTTCCGACAGAATTATAGGTAAATTTATGACTTTAATTAAAAAAATCAAAGATAAAAAAGTCAATTTTGAATTTAATAAGGAATACATAAAAGTCTTAACAGATAAAATCTCAAATAATGATGCTCTTTTTATTACTAATTCTTTTAAAGAAATGCATCCGGCAGACGGAGCTGATATAATTGAGCATTTAAGTGAAAACGATAGAGAAAATTTAATAAAACTTAATAATTTCAAGATAGATCCAGAGGTTTTTGTAGAGTTAAACGAGTCAGTCCAATCTGAAATAATTAAATATCTATCTTCAGATGCAGTGGTTGGAATATTAAAAAATTTAGAATCTGATGATGCAATTGCTATTTTAGAAAACATTGATGAAAAAAATAAAAATTCTATTTTAAGTTTATTGCCTCCAAAAGATCGTTTTGCGTTATTAGAAGGACTTAGTTACCCAGAGGATAGTGCTGCTAGAATTATGCAAAGAGAATTTACAGCTATCCCAAGTAATTGGTCTGTTGGTCAAACAATAGATTATTTAAGAGAAAATAAGGATTTACCAGAAGAATTTTTAGAAATCTATATAGTTGATGAAAATTTCAAACCAATTGGTGCCGTTCCATCATCAAAAGTGTTGAGAACTCCAAGAGAATCAAAAATGTCATCGATAATGGATGAATCAATTTTTTTGGTACCAGTTGATATGGATAGGGAAGAAGTTGGAAATTCATTTGAAAATTATGGGCTAAATTCTGCATGTGTTGTTGATAAAAATAATAAATTAGTTGGAATGATTACATCGGATGATGTTTTGACTGTTCTTAAAGAGGAAGCTGAAGAGGATGCATTGAGATTAGCTGGAGTAGGAGATGAGGAAATAACTGATGGAGTAATTACTAAAACTAAAAGAAGATTTAATTGGTTGTTGTTAAATCTATTTACAGCCTTTTTAGCCACTTATTGTATAAGTTTGTTTGGAGCAACAATAGAGCAAATGGTAGTGTTAGCCTTCTTAATGCCAATAGTTGCATCAATGGGAGGTAATGCTGGTATGCAAACTTTAGCTGTTACAGTAAGAACGCTTGCAACAAATGATTTAACAAAAAATAATTTCAATCAAAATATTCTTAAAGAATTTAATATTGGTATTTTAAATGGATTTATTTTTGCGATTATAAGTTCTTTTATTGTTCAGCTTTGGTTTCAAGATTTTCAATTATCTTTAATTATTTCAATATCAATGATTTTAACAATGGTTGTTGCAGGTTTATTTGGAATATTAGTACCCGTTACATTAAAAAAAATGAATATTGATCCTGCTATTGCATCAAGTGTTTTTGTTACAACAATTACTGATGTAATAGGTTTTGTTTCTTTTTTAGGTGTTGGTGCTTACTTTTTATAGAGATTAAAAGTTATCAATTAGTCTTACTTTATTAATAAAGTATGCAACAAATAATTTTGAATTTTTTGTCAAATTAGATCTTGATAAATTTATTTTACTTCTCAACTCTAAATATTCTATATCTATTTTATATTTTTGTTCTAATTTTTTTTTATAAATCTTTAACTTCGTTTCAACTACTCTTTTTTTTCCTAATCTTTTTTTAAAGAAAAATAAATTTTCTGATAATTTTTGGGCTTTATTAATATCTTTTTTTTTTAAAAGAAAATTTCTTGAAGATAATGCTAGCTTATCTTTATTTCTTATAGTTTTACAAGAAACTATTTTCGATTTGTATCTCTTCTCTATAAATTTTTTTACCAAATACAATTGTTGAAAATCTTTTTCTCCCATATAAATTTTTTGTGGATGAATAAGATATGTTAAACGGTTCATGACATCTAAAACTCCCTCAAAATGTCCTTTTCTAAATTTCGCACACATTATTTTTTGTTTTTGAGAAAGTTTGATTTTTTTGAATTTCTTAAACTTAAAAATGTCATCTTGAGAAGGCAAAAATACGTAGTCAACCTTCAATTTTTTTAATACAGATAAATCCTTTTTAGTATTTTTGGGATATGATTTGAAATCCTTAGGGTTGTTAAATTGCTTAGGATTAACAAAAATACTTACAAGTGTTTTATTTGATTTTTTTTTTGAATTTTTGATAAGTGATATGTGTCCTTTATGTAATGCACCCATAGTAGGAACAAAGCCTAAATTTGGGACACTAGTTAAAGCCTTATTTAGATCATTATTATTTAATAAAATTTTCATTTGTATAAGACGATTTAATAAGTAAAACATTTAAATGATTAAACAAGCAATTATTCCTCTAGCTGGTCAAGGGACAAGATTGTTGCCATTGACTAGTGTTTTTGCAAAAGAATTACTTCCTATAAATGGAAAACCAGGAATAGAGTATATACTTGATGAGTGTATAAATGCTGGTGTTAAAGAAGTTATTTTTATTATTTCTAAAAAAAAGAAAATGATAAAAGATTATTTCTATAATGATAAGTTCTATAAAAGAATAATCAAAAAAAAAAAAGATATAAGAATTATTTCAGAATATAAAAAAATTCTCAAATATAAAAAAATGATAAAATTTGTTTATCAAAATAAGCCTCTTGGAACCGGTGACGCTGTTTTAAAAACAAAAAAATTTATAAAAGATAAATATTTTTTGATGTTATTGCCTGATGATTTAATAATTAAAAAGAATTGTTCTAAAGCTATGATTAATATCCATAATCAATTTAAATCATCTGTCATGGCTAGTATGAATGTAAATAAAAAAACTGTATCAAGATGGGGAATATATAAGCTTAAAAAAAAAATAGATAGGGATAATTTTTTCATAGATAGAGTTGTAGAGAAACCTTCAATTAAAAATGCTCCATCAAATAAAGCTGTTATTGGTCGATATATTTTACCAAAAAAAATATTTTCAAAATTAAAGAAACAAAAACCTGGAAGAAATGGAGAAATACATATAACTGACTCTATTCAATCCCTAATAGATGAAAAAGAAAATTTCATTGCTCACAATTTTAATGGTAAATATTTAGATTGTGGAACAATGCACGGCTATATTAACTCTTCAATTGAGATTTCTAAAATATGAAATTATGCATGATAGGAACTGGTTATGTTGGACTAGTTAGTGGAGTTTGTTTTTCTGATGTAGGTAATAAAGTTTATTGTGTCGATAAAGATCAAAATAAAATAAATTCTTTAAAAAAAGGAAATGTTCCAATTTATGAACCTGGTTTAGAGGAACTATTAAAAAAAAATATTAAACAAAATAGGTTAATTTTTACATCTAACTTGAAAAAAGCTGTACTAGACTCAAATATAGTTTTTATATGCGTTGGTACACCGACAAAAAAAAATAGTAATTCAGCAGATCTGAAAAATGTTTTTGAAGTTGCTCGTCAATTAAAAAAATATATTACAAAATATAAAATTATTATTACTAAATCTACTGTTCCAGTGACCACAGGAGACCAAATAGAGAAAATTTTGAAGAATCAAAAAAACAAAAAATTATTTGATGTAGTCTCTAATCCAGAGTTTTTAAGAGAAGGCGAGGCAATTCGAGATTTTATTTATCCTGATAGAGTAATTATTGGAACTGACAGCAAAAAAGCTAATAAAATAATGAAATCTCTTTATATGCCCATAATTAAAAAAAATAGTAGATATTTTAATACGTCACGTAGAGGAGCAGAACTAATTAAGTATGCTTCTAATGCTTTTTTAGCAACAAAGATTTCATTTATAAATGAAATTGCAAACTTATGTGAGAATACTGGTGTAGATATTAAAGACATTTCTTTAGGAATGGGATCAGATCAACGTATTGGTGATAGATTTCTTAGAGCAGGGCCTGCATATGGTGGATCTTGTTTTCCAAAAGATACAAGAGCTTTAATTGATACTGGTAATAAATTTAAGATAGATTTGTCGATAGTAAAAAGTGTAGTTAATTCTAACGAAAAAAGAAAAATTTTATTAACAAAAAAAATCTCAACTTTATTAAATAATAATTTGAATAATAAGATCATCACTTTTTTAGGTGTAACCTTTAAACCTAATACAGATGACATGCGTGAAGCTTCAAGTATCCCTATGATTAAATATCTCAGTAAAAAAAAATGTCATATAAGGTATTTTGATCCAACAGGAAAAAAAGATGAATTTAAAAACTTAAAGAATGTTGAATATTGCAAAAATATAAAGTCAGCTTGCCTAAAGTCTGATCTAATTATTTTACATACAGAATGGAATGATTTTAAATTGTTAAATTTTAAAAAATTAGTAAAGAAAAAAAATTTCAAGATCTACGATATGAGGAATATCTATTCTCCATTAAAGATGAAAAAATTAAAAATACCTTATTTTGGGATTGGCAGATAATTAATTAAATTAACTCAAAAATAGCATCAACTTCAACGGCAACACCTAATGGGAGACTATTTGTGCTAACCGCTGCTCTTGTGTGTGTTCCAGAATCACCAAAAACAGATGCAATTAAATCTGACGCACCATTAATAACTTTTGGTTGCTCAATATAATCATCAGTAGAGTTTACAAACCCTGTTAATTTAATACATGATTTAACTTTAGATAAATCATCATTACAAGCTTTCTTAACTTGTGCAATTATACTTAAAGCACATCTTTTAGCAGCGTTATATCCAGCTTCTGTATCTAGATCTTTTCCAAGTTTACCTTTTATTAATTCACCTTTTTCGTTGATTGATATTTGTCCGGATATGAAAAGCATTTTATTAGAAATTTTTGCAGCAACATATGAACCTACTGGATCTGCTGCCTTTGGAAGTTTTATCTTTAATTCATTAATTCTATCTTCAAAATTCATTTTATTTAATCTTTTACAACTTCAGAAAGAGTTTTACTATTCTTAAATTTTTTTAGTTTATCACCAAAACTTGATTCTTGAAATTTCTTTTTTCCAATATTTACTTTTTGAGTTGAACTTTTTTTTAATTTTTTGGCATTACATTCAATATATTTAGCACTTAATTTTTTGAATTGAGAACAATCATTTTCAGAAGATGAAGCTGTTTTACTTAATAAAAAAATAAAAACAGAAATAAATAATATTTTATAAATCATCTTTTTTTTCTTGATTTTTTATTCTTATCGTATTCTTTTCTTTTCTCAATCAATATTAATGCCTCTTCCATTGTTAATTCTGTGGGATCTTTTTCTTCAGGAATTGTAGCATTTAATGATTTATATTTAATATATGGACCATATTGTCCTTTCATTATCCTGACAGGTTTTTTATCTTCTGGATGTTCACCCAAATCCTTTATAAGAGAGGAGGACATTCTACCCGGTTTGGCCTCTGCAATAAGTGTTATCGCTCTATTTAGACCTATAGAGAATATTTCTTCAATATTTTCTATTCTTGCAGATTTATTTTCACATTTTAAATAAGGACCAAACCTACCTGTATTAAGTGTAATTTCTTTTTGGTTATCTGGATTTATTCCTAAAGATTTAGGTAATGAACATAAGAATTTTGCTTTTTCTAAATCAATATTCTCTAATTCTAGTCCTTTAGGGATTGAAACATTTTTTAAAAGTTCATTTACATCTGATTTTAACTTTTTAGTTTTTTTCTTTTTTTTGGATACCTTTTCTATTTCTATATCTGAGGGAATTTTCTCATACTGAAGATATGGACCAAATCTTCCATTCTTTAAATAGATATCATTTCCATTTTCATGTTTACCAATAAATTTTGGCTCAGCCAGTTGAGCTTGAGCAGCGGCTTTTGCTTTAGATAACGGTCTTGTAAATTTACACTCAGGGTAGTTTGAACAACCAATAAAAGCACCACCTCTAAAGCTATTTTTTAAACTTAATACCCCAGTATTACATAATTGGCACTTTCTAACTACATTTCCCTCATTATCTTTATCAAAAATTAATTCACCCAAGCTATCATTAAGTAAATCTAAAACTTCTCTTGTTCTTTTTTCTTTCACTTCTGAAACATTATTATTAAAATCTTTCCAGAATAATTCTAAAACTTTAATCCAACTCTCTTTACCTGAGGTTATTTCATCAAGTTGATCTTCTAATCCAGCTGTAAAATTATAATCTACATATTTAGAGAATAATTTTTCTAAAAAAGCAGAAATTAGTTTTCCTCTGTCAGTTGGAAAAAATCTTTTATTTAAAATTTCTGCATAACCTCTATTGGCAATAGTAGAAATTATACTTGCATATGTAGATGGTCTCCCGATACCCAATTCTTCAAGTTTTTTTACCAAACTCGCTTCAGAATATCTTGGTGGAGGTTGAGTATAATGTTGTTCATCTAGTAATGCTTCTATATTGATAGGACCCTTAGATACAGATGGCAAAATACTTTCATCATCATCTTTACTTTGATTGTTATAAATCTTCAAAAATCCATCAAACTTTAGGACTGACCCACTAGTTTTACAAATAGTATCATTATTGTCAGAAGTTATTGTAATTGTGTTTCTATCAAACTTAGCTGATTCCATTTGAGAAGATAGAGCTTTACTCCAAATAAGTTCATAAAGTTTATTTTGATCTGTACTTAAATATTTTTTAATACTTTGAGGTGTTCTAATAATATCTGTAGGCCTGATAGCTTCATGAGCCTCCTGTGCATTTTTTGCTTTCTTGCCAGAGTAGTTTAAAGCATCTTTGGGTAAATATTCATTACCAATTTCTTTTTGAATATAATCTCTAAAAGAAGATACTGCATCTTTCGATAAATTTGTTCCATCAGTTCTCATATAAGTGATCAAACCAATTGTTTCACCCTCTATCTCAATTCCTTGGTATAGTTTTTGTGCAATTTGCATTGTCCTTGATGCACCAAATCCTAATTTGCTTGAAGCAGTCTGTTGAAGGGTAGAAGTAGTAAATGGTCCTGACGGATTTCTATTGATAACTTTGCTTGAAATATCTGATATACTAAATTTTTTTTTATTTATTGATTCTGTAGCTTTGTTTATTTCATCTTTATTTTTAAAGGAAAATTTTTCAATTTTATTATTATCCAACATATTAATACTCGCAGTAATTTTTTGATTGTTTTGATCTTTGAATGTTATATCCAAAGTCCAAAACTCCTCAGGTTTAAAAGATTCTATTTCATGCTCTCTTTCAGTTATTAATTTTAAAGCAACAGATTGAACCCTACCTGCAGATTTTGAGCCTGGTAATTTTGTCCAAAGTATAGGTGAAATGTTAAAACCTACTAAGTAATCCAAAGCTCTTCTTGCCATGTATGCATCGACTAATAATGGTTCAATTTGTCTAGGGTTTTCAATTCCTTGTATGACAGCTTTTTTAGTTATTTCATTAAACACAACTCTTTCAATTTCTTTATCTTTTAAAAGTTTTTTTTCATTTAGATATTCTTTTACATGCCATGCTATAGCTTCGCCTTCACGATCAGGGTCAGTTGCTAGTATAATTTTAGATGAGCCTTTAGCTGCATCTGTGATTTCTTTAAGATATTTTTTTGAAAAACTATCAATTTCCCACTCCATCTTAAAATTCTGGTCTGGATCAACTGAACCATTTTTAGAAGGTAAGTCTCTTATATGACCATAACTAGCTAAAACTTTATAATCATCTCCCAAGTATTTATTAATAGTTTTAGCTTTTGCAGGACTTTCTACAATGACCAAATTCATAGGATACAAACTACTCAAAAGACTTAGATAGTCAATTTAATAAATTTTTGTCTTGGTTTCTTCTTTATTTTTCAATCTTTTGATATTTTCTCTGTGAGTAAAAAATATCAAAACGAACATGATTGTAAAAAAAATTACCTGATCAATTTGAGTTAAAATCAATAAATAAACTGGTACAGATAATGCAGCAACTAATGATGAAAGAGAAGAAAATTTGGAAACAAAAAAAGTTACACACCAAGAAATAGTAAAAATAATTCCTAAATAAAAATTGATGGCAAATAAAATTCCCACATATGTTGCAACACCTTTACCACCTTTAAATTTAAGCCAAATTGGAAATACATGACCTAAAAAAGCACATAATGAGGCAATATATAAAAGATCTTGATAAAAAATTTTTACATATATCACTGGAATGACAGCTTTTAAAATATCCAAGATTAATGTGGAATAACCAATGATCTTATTTCCCGTTCTTAGCGCATTGGTAGCCCCAATATTTCCTGATCCTATTTTTCTGATATCTTTTTTCAAAAATATTTTAGTAAGAATTAATCCAAAAGGTATGGAACCCATCAGGTAGCAAACTATACCTATCAATAATATGTCCATTCTAGAGCTTAAATAATTCTTTACCTTTTACAAATGTATTTGTAACTTTTCCCTGAAGTTTTTTATCTTCAATCGAGGTATTCTTTGATTTTGAAATTAATTTATCTTTTTTTACAATCCACGGTTTATTAATATCTACTATGCAAAAATCAGCATCATTACCTATAGACAGATTCCCTTTATTTATTTTTAAAATTTTTGCTGGATTTGATGTGAGAGCTTTAATAATTGTCTCAAGTTTTAAAGATTCATTATGATATAATTCTAAACTTAAAGATAACAGTGTTTCTATTCCTGAAGCACCAGTGGCTGCTTGAGCAAACGTTAATCTTTTTGACTCTTCGTCTTCAGGTTTGTGATCAGAAACAATTACATCTATTAAATTATCCTTTACTCCTTGCACTAAAGCCAATCTATCTTCTTCTCTTCTCAATGGAGGAGATAATTTCAAAAAAGTTCTAAAATCACCAATATCGTTTTCATTTAATGAAAGGTTATTGATAGAAACTCCAGATGTAAATTTGACTATTTCTTTTCTATATTTGATAACCTCAAGTGATTTCTGTGATGATAGTTGAGATATATGATATCTACATTTAACTTTTTCTAACAATGTTAAATCCCTCTCAATTAAAATTCTTTCCGCAATTTCTGGTATACCAGATAACCCTAGTTTAGAGGCAATAATTCCAGAATTTATCATGCCGTTCTTTGCTAGTTCGTAATCCTCAGCATGTTGCATTATCAGACAACCTATATCTTTTGCTGAATTCATAATCCTCGACATTAATCTAGGATTTTGAATTGTTCTTACTCCATCTGTGAAAGCAATTATTCCTTTATTTTGTAAAAGACCAAATTCTGTCATATTGGTGCCCTCAACATTTTTTGTTAAAGACGCACATGGATAAATATTTATTTTTGACTTATCTCTTCCTCTTCTTTTTAAAAAGTCAACAATAGATACATTATCTATAATAGGATTAGTATTAGGCATAGTTACTACTGAAGTAACTCCGCCAGATAATGCTGCATTACTCAAAGTTCTAAAATTTTCTTTATATTCGTATCCGGGTTCACCAACAAAAACTCTCATATCTACCAAACCTGGAAAAATATATTTACCTTTTAAATCAATTGGTTTTTCTCTACTTGGCAAATTATTTGTATTTACTTTTTTTCCAACAGCTTCAATTTTACCTTCTTCACTAATAATCAAACCTCCTACTTCATTTATTGAATTGTGAGGGTCAACTATATTTGCATTTATAAAATATTGCTTTTTCATTTATTTACAAAATATCTTCAAACAAGCCATTCTTACAGCTACGCCTAGTTCTACTTGTTCCTTGATCACACTTTTATTTATATCATCAGCTAAAATTGTATCTATTTCTATACCTCTATTCATTGGACCTGGATGCATAATTAAAGCATCTGGTTTTGCATGCTCTAATTTATCAGGTGTTAGTCCATAGTATTCATAATATTCTCTGTTAGATGAAAGAAATGAACTTGTCATTCTTTCATTTTGTAATCTTAACATCATTACAATATCGCAATCTTTCAACCCTTTTTTCATGTCAGTAAATTTATTAACACCAAATTTTTCAATTTCTTTTGGCATCAGATTTGTTGGAGCAATTATATTTACTTCTGCTCCAAGCATATTAAGTAAATATATATTTGATCTAGCAACTCTTGAATGGAGAATATCTCCACAAATAGCAATTCTTAAACCTTCAATTTTATTTTTTCGAGTTATGATTGTTAATGCATCTAATAAAGCTTGAGTAGGATGTTCTCTTCTACCATCACCAGCATTTAAGACTGCACAGTTTACTTTTTGTGAAAGTAGATTACATGCTCCAGAATCTTGGTGTCTAATTACAATAATATCAGGATGCATTGCATTAAGTGTCATTGCTGTATCTATCAATGTTTCACCTTTTTTAATTGCTGAGTTACTAATATTCATTGACATAACGTCTGCCCCAAGTCTTTTTCCTGCTAATTCAAAGGAGCTTTGAGTTCTAGTGGAAGGTTCGAAAAATAAGTTGATTTGAGTTTTACCTCTTAAAACATCAACTTTTTTATTTTTACTCTGATTTACCTTTATGAATGAGTTAGCTTCATCTAGTATCAAATTTACATCATTAATCGATAAATCTTGAATTCCTAACAGGTGTTTTTGAGAAATTTTAATAGCTTGATTAGTTTTAATTGCCATTAAAACCAACTCTATAACTATAAACCTCTATAATAGCAAGTATTAATTATTTAGAAAATCCAAAGCTCCTTGTAATATAAAAGCAGCAGCGTTTTCATCAATTTTTTTTTCTCTTTTACTCACATTAATATCTAATTCGCTAGATAGGTTAAAAGCACCAACTGTTGAGAGTCTCTCATCCCACAGGCAAATTGGAATTTTTAAGTTTTTTTCAATATTTTCCGTTGTATCTTTTACTGATTGAGCAGACCTACCTGAGGATCCATCCATATTTAATGGATTTCCAACAATGATTCCTTTTATGTTGTTTTCATCAATAATTAGTCTTAGTTCATCAATAAGTTCCTTAAATGAATTTTTATTTATTGTTTTTAAAGGGGTTGCTATTAATTGTTTGTCATCACAGATTGACACACCAATTCTTTTAGAACCCAGGTCTAAACCTATCAATCTACACTTATCTATGTGTTTTTTTTTAAATTCTTCTAAAGTGATCATATTGTATATTCTAAACTTAAGTGATACTTTGCGTCATATTTAAATAGCATATGAGCATAGATCTTAAAACAATAAAGCATATATCTAAATTAGCAAGAATTTCAGTTGATGAGCAAAGAGCTGAAAAATTGGCTGGTGATTTAAATTCTATTTTTGATTTTATTGAAAAACTTAATGAATTAAAAACGGATAATGTAGAACCATTAACTTCTATTGCTGAAACAACCTTAAAATTAAGATCTGATGAAGTAAAAAGTAAAAATATCAGAGAACAAATTATTAAAAATTCTCCTCAAGATAATGAGGATTATTTTGTAGTACCTAAGGTAATTGAATAATGTCAGATATAACAAAACAATCTCTAACAGAACTGGTTGAGAATATTAAGAATAAAAAACTTTCCTCAACTGATGTGACCAAAGCATTTATTGATAGATCTGAAAAATCTGGTGAATTGAACGCTTATATCACAAACGACTTTACTTCAGCATTGGATAAAGCAAAAAAATTTGATGAAAAACCAAACCTAAATTCAAAACTGCCTGGTATTCCGATGGCAGTTAAAGATTTATTTTGTACAAAAAATATTAAAACAACTGCTGGTAGTAAAATTTTGAATAACTTTGTACCAACTTATGAGTCAACAGTAACTGAAAATATTTGGAATGAAGGTGCAATACTTCTAGGTAAACTAAACTGTGATGAATTTGCTATGGGTTCATCAAATGAAACAAGTTTTTTTGGTAATGTTCAAAGCCCTATTGATAAAAATTTAGTTCCGGGAGGTTCATCTGGTGGTTCAGCTTCAGCTGTAGCTGGACAATTGACTCCTGTTACAATTGGCACTGATACTGGTGGATCAATTAGACAACCAGCTTCTTTCACTGGAATTGTAGGATTGAAACCTACATACGGTAGTTGCTCGAGATATGGAATAGTTGCTTTTGCTTCATCATTGGATCAAGCTGGACCAATGGCACAAAACGTAAAAGATTGTGCTTTATTACATGAAGTGATTAGTTCATATGATCCTAAAGACTCTACTTCAATAGATTTTAAAAGAAATCATTACAGTAAAGAACTTACAAATAATATAAAAGGAAAAAAAATTGGAATACCAAAAGAATATAGAGTCGATGGTATGCCAAAGGAAATCGAAGGTCTTTGGCAAAAAGGTATTCAATATATTAAAGATTGTGGTGCCGAAACTATTGATATTTCTCTGCCAAATACAAGTTATGCCTTACCAACATATTATATAGTTGCCCCAGCAGAAGCATCATCAAACTTAGCAAGATATGATGGTGTTAAGTATGGATTTAGAGCTAAAGGTGAAAATTTAATTGATATGTACGAAAAAACTAGATCAGAAGGTTTTGGTGCTGAAGTTCAAAGAAGAATTATGATTGGAACTTATGTTTTATCTTCTGGGTATTACGATGCATATTATCTCAAAGCTCAAAAAGTGAGGAAACTTATCAAAAATGATTTTGATGAGGCTTATAAAAAAGTCGATGCAATTTTAACTCCATCAACACCTAGCTCGGCATTTAAAATAGGTGAAAAAACAAATGATCCAGTTTCAATGTATCTTAACGATATATTTACAGTCCCTGTTAACTTAGCTGGACTTCCAGGCATCTCAATACCTGCTGGACATGACTCAAAAGGTTATCCTTTAGGTTTACAAATTATTGGCAAAGCTTTTGATGAACAAAATATATTGAATATAGCTTATGCTATGGAAGAAAAGATTAATTTTAAAAATAAAATTACTGATTGGTGGATTAAATGAGTAAAAAAGATACAGAATATTTAATCAATCGAAAAGATAATCAGTATGAGGTTGTAATTGGTTTAGAAGTTCATGCTCAAGTTTTATCTGAGTCGAAATTATTTTCTACTTCAGCAACTACATTTGGAGCAGAACCTAATACACAGGTTAGTTTAGTTGATGCTGCATTTCCAGGAATGTTACCAGTAATTAATGAATTTTGTGTTAAACAAGCAATTAAAACTGGTATTGGCCTTAATGCAAAAATTAATAAACGTTCAGTATTTGATAGAAAAAATTATTTTTATGCTGATTTACCTCAAGGATATCAAATATCACAATTTAAAGATCCAATAGTAGGTGAGGGTAAAGTTATTTTGGATATGCCTAATGGTCAAAAAGAAGTTGGTATAGAAAGATTACATCTAGAACAAGACGCTGGAAAAAGTATTCATGATCTTGACCCACAAAATACTTTTGTAGATTTAAACAGATCAGGGGTAGCTTTAATGGAAATAGTGAGTAAGCCTGACCTAAGATCCCCAGATGAGGTTAATGCTTACATTAAAAAATTACGATCTATAATGAGATATTTAGGAACCTGTGATGGAAATATGCAAGAGGGCTCTTTAAGAGCTGATGTGAATGTTTCTGTAAGACCAAAAGGCTCAAAAGAATTTGGTACTCGATGTGAAATTAAAAATGTTAATTCAATTAAATTTATGCAAATGGCGATAGAATTTGAGGCTAATAGGCAAGTTGATTTAATAGAAGAGGGCAAAACTATTGATCAAGAAACAAGACTTTTTGATACGAAGAAAAATGAGACAAGGTCAATGAGATCAAAAGAAGACGCTCATGATTATAGATATTTTCCGGACCCTGATTTATTACCTTTGGAGGTTTCGGAAAAATTTATTGAAGAACTTAAAAATGATATTCCAGAACTTCCTGATGATAAAAAGAAAAGATTTATTGAAGAGTTTAAATTGTCTTCTTATGAAGCCAATATTTTAGTGTCTGATATTGATACTGCAAAATACTTTGAAGAGGTTGTAGCTAAAATGGGTAAAAACAAAGATATTAAGTTGGCAGTCAATTGGATTACAGGAGAACTATTTGCCGTTTTAAACAGCAAAGGTTTAGAAATTTCTCAAAGTCCAGTGAGTGCTAAGAATTTCGCTATATTGATAAATCTTATTAAGAATGGGACTATCTCAGGAAAGATAGCAAAAACTGTTTTTGAACTGATGATCGATGGTGATAAAGATCCACAAAAAATTGTAGAGGAAAAAGGATTAAAACAACAAAGTGATCCAAAAGCTTTAGAGGCATTAATTGACAAAATAATTAATGACAATAGAGAAAAAGCTATTGAATATAAACAAGGTAAAGAAAAATTATTTGGTTTTTTTGTTGGTCAAGCAATGAAGGTATCAGGTGGAAAAGCTAACCCCCAATTAATCAATGAGATCCTAAAGAAAAAATTATAAGGTTATGGGTTCAGACCTTAATATAACAAAACATTTACAAGATTATATTCTAAAGAATGGTTTGAAATTACATCCAGTTCAAAAAGAAATAATAGATTATAATTTATCACTTGGTGACTCAAAAAGAATGCAAATCTCTATTTCCCAGTGTCAATTTCTACATTTAATTATTAAGGTTTCTAAAATCAAAAAAGTCCTAGAGATAGGAACTTTTACAGGTTTAAGTACGTTGTCCATGTCACTAGCTTTACCAGATGATGGTAGCATAGTTGCTTTAGATAAAAATGAGGAGACAAATAAAATTGCTAAAAATTTTTTTAAAAAAGCAAATCAAGATCATAAGATTAAAACAATAATTAAACCAGCATTAGAAAGCTTGATGAGTATTAGAAATGAAAAATTTGATTTAGTTTTTATTGATGCAGATAAAATGAATTACCAAAAATATTATGAAATATCGTTAGATCTATTGAATAAAAATGGTTTAGTGATTATCGATAATGTATTATGGCATGGTGAAGTAATTAACAAAGATATAAATGATAAATTTACGAAAAGTATAAGAGATTTAAATAATTTTATCTCTAAGGATAAAAGAATTGAAAAGGTCATGGTTCCTTTCGGAGATGGAATGACTGTGTGTAGGAAAATTTAATGTTCACTGTATTTGGTTTTTATAAATTTCAAAAAATAAATGATTTAAAAAAAAATCAAAAAACATTAAATAATCTTTTAATTAATAAAAACATAAATGGATCAATTATTATATCAGAAGAAGGATTAAATGGATGTATATCAGGAAAAAATAAAGATATTAAAGCTTCAATTATCAGATTAAAAAAAATTTTAGGTATTAAAAAATTTGATAGTTATAATAATTCAAAAAGTGAATTTAAACCTTTTTATAAACCTAAAATAAAAATCAAAGAGGAAGTTGTTCCAATGGATCTTAAAATGTCGAATAAATTTAAAAAAAAAAATAATCATATCGACCCAATAAAGTGGAATAAATTGATAAAAAAAAAGAAAACTTTTTTATTAGATGCAAGAAAACCTTTTGAACATAAAGTTGGTTCTTTTAAAAAATCAGTAAATCCAAATATAGATAATTTTAGAGATTTCCCAAAATACTTAAAAAAATTAAAAAAAGATCAGCCAATAGCAATGTTTTGCACTGGTGGAATTAGGTGTGAAAAAGCTTCTGTATTTTTAGAAAAAAAAGGTTTTAAAAATATTTATCAATTAAAGGGTGGAATTTTGAATTACTTAAAAAAAATTAAACAAAAAAACAGTTTATGGAAAGGTGAGTGTTTTGTATTTGACAACAGAGTAAGTTTAAAACATGGATTAGAACAAGGAACCTATTCAATTTGTGGTGGATGTAGACAACCAATTTCAATTAAAGATAAAAAATCTAAAAGATATGAGGAGGGTGTAACTTGTCCTAATTGTTTTGATAAACTCACAAAAAACCAAAAATCTCGTTTTAGAATGAGACAAAGTCAGATATACAAGGCAAAACTATCAGGAAAAAAATATAATTTTCAAAAAGAATTTAACTAAGGATTTATTTGTCACAATCTTTCAAATTAACTAAAGATCCAATATGGTTTTTATTGAGAAAAGTTACTATTCCAGCAAGTGTTGGTTCATTATTTCAAACCTTTTACAATCTAGTAGATACATGGTTCGCAGGAAGAATATCTGCTGAAGCAATAGCAGCGATCGCAAAATCTTTTCCAATTTATTTTACTATTATTGCAATAGGTGTTGGATTAACTGCTGGAACTAATACTTTAATTGGAAATAATATAGGCGCTAATAATAAAAAGAAGGCGTCATTATTTGTTGCTCAATCAATTATTTTTGCAATTTTTTTATCCATACTAGTTACTTTTTTTGGTTTGAATGTTTCAGATTTTTTACTTTCTCTTATGGGATCAGACCAAGAGGCAATTATATTAACTAGAAAATATCTAGATGTAATTTTTTATGGAACTATAATTGTTTTGATACAAATTTCCCTAAATGGAACACTAAATGCGCAAGGGGATACAAAAAGTTACAGAAACGTTTTAATTTTTAGTTTCTTTTTAAATATTATTCTTAATCCATTATTTATTTTTGGTTATGGTTTTATTCCAGCATTTGGTATAGCTGGACTTGCAATAGCTACTGTAGTGGCTCAGTTTGTTGGTCTTTTGTATTTAGCATATAAAGTTTATTGTTGTGAATTAAAGCAATATCTTAAGCCTGAGTGTTTTATTCCAAAATTTGATCTTCTTGGGGAACTCTTGTATCAGACGATTCCTGTGATGTTTAGCATGTTGTTGATTGGCGTTGGTTTGTTCAACATCCTTTACTTCATTGGTCAATTTGGAGATTTAGCTACTGCTGGTTATGGTGCTGCTCTTAGAATTGAACAAGTTTTTCTACTTCCTGTAATTGGGTTAAATACAGCAGTATTATCTATTGGTGGACAAAATTTTGGTGCAAAAAATTATGATAGATTAAGAGAATTATATAGAAAAGCTCTTTTGTTTGGATCATCTTTTATGATCTGTGCAGGTATAATAATTTTTTTTGGTGCAGAGTTTTTGGTTTCATTATTTACGGACAATTCTGAGGCTATTAAGCATGGTGCAATATATCTAAAAGTTGCAGCATTAATCGGCCCAATTTACCCAGTCTTTTTCATAACCACTGCCGCATTCCAAGCAGTCAAAAAACCATTGTATAGTCTTTATTTAAGTATTCTAAGATTAACAGCCCTTCCATTTTTAAGTTTATGGTATGTAATTAATATTAAAGGAGGTGATTACGAGGATATTTTTTATACAATTTTAGTAACAAATTGGTTTATGGGAATTGCAGTTCTAATGTTTATTGGGTATTTTTTGAATAATGTTTTCAAACAAAATAAAAGTCTTTTTACTTACTAGTATTTGTCTAATATTTTTCTTAGTCACATACCTTGATGTAAAATCTAGTGAAATAAAGGTTATAGACGGAGATACTATTCATTTAAAAAACGAAAAAATTCGTTTTAGTGGTATTGATACTCCTGAAATTAAACAAATTTGTAATAAGAATAATGAGGTTATCAAATGTGGAATTCAAGCAAAACAATTACTTATTAATAAGATAGGTAAAAACAAAGTAAAATGTGTAAAGGAGGGTGTAGATAGATATAAGAGAATTTTAGCTGAATGTTTTGTAAATAATCAAAGTCTATCTAAGTATCTTGTTCGAGAAGGTTATGCTTTTGCTTACAGGAAATATTCAACAAAATATATTCAAGATGAGGATTATGCCAAAAAAAATAAAAAAGGTATGTGGGCAATGACATTTGAATATCCTTGGGACTATAGAAGAAAAAATTAATCTTTTTGTAATTTTTTTTCTAATTTTCTAACAAGATAAGAAACAACTAATATTAAGACTAAATATTCTAGAATTAGAAATGTATATATTTCCAGTGGACGATAAGTCGTCACAACTAATTCGTTTGCTTTTCTAGTTAAATCTCCAATACCAATTATCGATACAAGAGAGGACATTTTAAGCACATATACGAATTGATTACCAATAGCTGGTAAAATATTCTTTATTGCTTGAGGTAGAATAACTAATCTCAATTTTCTAAAAAAACTTAATCCCAAGGAGCTTCCAGCCTCCCATTGTGATTTTTTTATTGAATTGATTCCTGCTCTAAATATTTCTGCTTGGAAAGCACTTTCACTTATTGATAGAGCTATGATACCAGAAACGAATGGGCTAAAACTAATACCTGTCATGATTGGTAGACCATAATAGATCCATAAAATTAAAACTAGCAAAGGAATTGCTCTTACAATCTCAACATAGCCAATATTAAGATAGGTTAAGAATTTACTTTTAGCCAGTGATGGGATAGCGATTAAGAGGCCAAGAATAATAGAAATAATGATTGAGATTACGCTAATATAAATAGTAGTTGTTAAACCACTTAATAAAAATTTCAGATTAGTTAACCCCTCAATGTTGTTTGGTGATAAGATTAACCAATTTAATTCAGTCCTACCGCATGACGTTAATGGAAAAATTAGAATTAATAAAAATAGATTTTTCACCCGTTAACTTATAAAGAATAAAAAATTAATTACTAATTTTTTATAAGCTCTTTAAATTATATTTAGCTAATAACTTTGTGAAGAAGCCTGAAGATTTTTTGTCTTTAATCCATTTATTGACATAATCATTCCACTTAGTATCACCTTTTGGTACCATCATTGCTAAAAATGCTGGATTTTTTCCACCATCTGGAACGATTGCTAACTGAGGATATTTAATGACTAATTTATTTGCCTCTGTTGAACTTGTAATATTACCATCAGCTCTACCTGCCAAGACTTCTTGAAAGTCTCTTGCTGGGGCTTCAATTGAGTTTAATTTTGATTTCGGGAAAAATTCTTTTGCCTTTTCTTCTTGGGAAGTACCAAGAGTAGTTGCTATTGTTACGTTTGAGTTATTAAGCGATTCCCAAGTTGGAAATTTTTTTAAATTCTTTTTGAGAACAAGTGGTACAGTAGCATATTTGTAATAGGTATCTGTAAAACCAGCTACTTCAGCTCTCTTCGGTGTTTTTGTAACACTAGTTGAAATATCATATCTTGCAGATGTTATTCCTGAAACAATAGTTTTCCATTCTGCAGGTACAAACTCAATTTTAACACCCATGTCTTTAGCTAATTGACTCATAACATCGATATCGAAACCTTTATATTTGTTAGTTGCAGGATCTTTGACTGTCATAGGATCCCAATCTCCAGTAGTACCAACTTTAAGTACTCCAGAAGACAAAATTTTATCTAAATTAGACTCTGCGTTAAGAGAAAAGGGTAAAAGAGCAAATAATGCTATTAAAAATATTTTTTTCATATTTTTTTTTTAACTTATTTGAGATTTAAATGTGACTATAATCTTGACGCACTATCATTCATCCATGCGAATAAATGTTCAGAAAATGAGCGTCTTACAAACAAATTCACTTCATTTTTATTCTGATTATGAATGATTACATCTATTTTTGCGAGAATTGTTTGGGTCACTGAGCCAATTTTACCCTTAAAATCATTAAAATTAAAAGGAGAGCCTGTTTGAAACAAATCATATATCTTATCTCCTTTAAGATTAATTCTCACGAATTGATCTGTGACATCCACTACAGCTCCTAAATTTAATTTAGATATGTTTTTATTTAAAAGTGTTTCAGTGTCATAAGAGTTTGTATTTTCTTTAACAGCACCATTGGAAAAAATCATCCATTCATCAGGACTCAACCATAAAGCAGTCAATTTTTCACTTTGAGTGGAAGTATTTGCTTTCGTAGGTAAAACCATATTTAAAGATTTACCAACAGCTGATAAAAATTCTCTTGTTTTACCTCTTACTATCAATTTCATAACAGGTTTAACCTCGTTCATTTGTAGACCTTGATATGATTTTTCATTTTTAATTGTATGATTATAATTTAGCATTTAATCTTTCACCTTCTTTATCTAAAAAAACTGGATCAGCTACAGTTACATTAATATTCTTATTTTCCATTGGTATGATCAATTTTTGCCCCAGCATGTTTTTTCCACCTTTTACAACACCTAATGCGATCGACTTTTTTAAATTTGGGCTGTAATAACTTGAGGTTACATGACCAAGCATTTCAATAGGTGATTTTTTTATATCAGCAACTATCTGTGCGCCTTCTTCCAAAACTTCCTCAGGATTTTCTGTCAATAAACCAACTAATTGTTTTCTATTTTCCCTAATTGTATCTGATCTATATAATGATCTTTTTCCAACAAAATCGTATTTTTTTTTGCTGACTATCCAATCCATTTGTAAATCAATTGGGGTCATTGTTGCATCAGTATCTTGTCCAACAATTATAAAACCTTTCTCCGCCCTTAATAAATGCATTGTTTCGGTTCCATAGGGCGTAATATTAAAATCTTTACCAGCTTCTATACATTTTTCCCAAACAGATTTACCAAAGTTTGATTGGATATTAATTTCATAACTATGTTCTCCAGTAAAACTAATCCTCATCACTCTACATTTGATATTATCTATTTTTGCATTTTTGAATGACATATGTGGAAACTTTTCATCAGAAAGATCTAAATCAGGCATAACTTTTGAAATGATTTTTTTACTATTAGGACCACACACACTTATTGTAGCATAATGATCAGTTACAGATGATAAATAAACATCTAATTCAGGCCATTCTGTTTGAAGATAGTCTTCAAGTTTTCCTAATACATTAGCCGCACCACCAGTAGTGGTGGTCATAATATAATGATTTTCATCTAGTCTAGTTGTAACACCATCATCATAAACCATTCCATCTTCATTAAGCATTAAACCATAACGACATTTACCCACTGCTAGTTTTGACCACGCATTAGTATAAACACGATTTAAAAATTCTGAGGCATCAGTACCCTGAATATCAATTTTTCCTAATGTAGATGCATCCAGAATACCTGCAGAGTCTCTAGCTGCTTTACTCTCTCTTTGAACAGCTTGATGCATATTTTCGTTGTTTTTAGGATAGTACCAAGCTCTTTTCCACTGACCAACGTTCTCAAACTGAGCATTGTTTGCTACGTGCCAATCATGCATCGGAGTTCGTCTGACAATATCAAAAAATTCTCCCACATTTCTTCCAACAATAGTTCCAAAAGTAAGAGGTGTATAAGGAGGTCTAAAAGTTGTAGTTCCGTGTTCACCCATTTTAGTTCCCGCTGTTTCTGAAATAATTCCTAAAGCATGCATATTACCAAGTTTACCCTGATCAGTTCCCATACCTGTAGTAGTGTATCTTTTTACATGTTCTATAGATCTAAACCCTTCTCTTAGAGCTAATTTAATATCTTTTGCTGTTGCATCATTTTGATAATCAACAAAAGATTTGGTTTTCCCTATGCTTTTATCAGATGGTAATAACCAAATATTTCTCTTTGATTGATTTAAACTTGAGATAGTTTCAACAGTTTTGTATTCAGAATTATCAATATCAAGAAACTTTTTAATAGAAGATAAGGTATTCTTTATTATTTCCTCTAAACCAAAGTCTCCATTACAAGATCCAATACTTATTTGATCTGAGGGATAAACATCAGGAATGAAGGCTTGATCTTCCTCTCTAAATTTTAATTTACCCCCTGATTGTGTAAACAAGTGTACTGCTGGTGTCCAACCACCAGATACACCTAAACAATCACAATTCAACTTAGTTTTGTCACCAATAACTGTTTGACCATCTTTTGAAAGTTTCATGATGGATATTTTATTAATTCTTCTATATCCGTAAGTATCAACAACAGTATAACCTTTATGAATTTTAATATTATTTTTCTCAACTTCGTATGAAATTTTAGAGTCAATTTGTTCTCTATTATCAATTATTGCATTAATCTTAATTCCTCTTTGAATTAAACTTATGGCAGTTTCATATGCCGTATCGTTATTGGTAAAAAGAATATTATTTTCACCACAAGCCACACCATATAAATCAATATATTTTTTAATTGCTGAAGATAATAGTATCCCTGGGCGATCATTATTGTTAAATATTAAAGGCCTTTCTATGGAACCAGTGGCAGTGATTACCTTTTTGGCTCTAATTTTTAATAATTTTTGTCTTACTTTGTTTGCTCTTTGATTAATTGGTAAATGATCAGTTAGGTTTTCACGAGCTAATAAAAAATTGTATCCATGAAATGCTGCAACGCTAGTTCTTGTTTTTATTTCTAAATTTTCTATTTTAGATATTTCATTGATTTCTTTTTCTAACCATGAGCTTGTTGTTTGATTATTAATTTTTGAAAATTCTGAGTTGTCATAAATAGATGATCCGCCCAAATAAGATTTTTCATCAACTAAAAGAGTTTTAAAACCATTTTTAGCTGCCATTTTAGCTGCCATTATTCCTGATATACCTGCTCCGATAACTAAAATATCACAATGAATATAATTATGTTCATATATGTCTGGATCGGCGACTTTAGGTGATTTACCTAAACCTGCAGATTTTCTAATAAAGTATTCATACTTTTCCCAGAAACTTGCAGGCCACATAAAAGTTTTATAATAAAAACCCGCAGGTAAGATAGGGGATAATAGATTATTAATTCCGCCAATATCAAAATTAACGCTAGGCCAACAATTTTGACTAGATGCAACTAAACCTTCATAAATTTCAACCTCTGTAGCTCTTACATTTGGTTCAGTTCTTGAGGAATTATCATGCAATTGAATAATTGCATTTGGTTCTTCAGAACCTGATGTCATAATTCCTCGAGGTCTATGATATTTGAAACTTCGTCCAACAAGATGAATGCCATTAGCCAATAAAGCTGATGCTAGAGTATCACCTTTAAAACCAAAATATGTTTTGTTATTAAATTTAAAAGAAACCCGATAAGTTTCATCAATAAATTTGCTTGTTTTAAATCTTAAATTATTAGTCATTTACTTTACTGGTGGTTTTTCACCCATTTTGTATACAGCTTTTATTTGGTCGTTTGACGTATCCCTAATCATATTGAACCATTTTCTACAACCATGAACATGATTCCATCTTTCAAACTGAATTCCTTTTATATTTTTTCTCATGAACAAATATTCTGCCCATTCATCATCACTTAGTTCTGTAGGTTGTTTTGGCCTTACAATATGTGCTTCACCACCAGCTTTAAATTCGCTTTGTTCTCTCTCACCGCAAAAAGGACAATTAATTAAAAACATTAGTGTGCAACAGCAGCTGCACCATGTTCATCAACTAGATCTCCACTTACAAATCTATTAATATTAAAGGCAGCATTTAATTTATGAGGTTCGTCATTCGCAATTGTGTGAGCAAATAAATCTCCTGAGCCAGGTGTAGCTTTAAAACCTCCAGTTCCCCAACCACAATTAAAGTACAAACCCTTAATTGACGTTTTACTTATGATTGGACTTGCATCAGGACATATGTCAACTATTCCACCCCACTGACGAAGCATTCTCATTCTGCTAAATATTGGATATAGTTCTAAAATTGCATTTAAAGTTCCTTCCACAATATCATGACTTCCCTTTTGAGAGTAAGATACATAATCATCAGTTCCTGCTCCAATAACCAATTCTCCTTTATCAGATTGGCTGACATATGCATGAACAGCGTTAGACATTACAACTGTATCTATTATCGGTTTTACTGGTTCAGATACTAAAGCTTGAAGTGGTTTACTCTCCAAAGGTAATTTCAATCCAGCCATATTCGCTATTACACTGGAGTGACCAGCTGCTACAACTCCAATTTTTTTTGTTTTGATAAATCCTTTAGTTGTTTCAATTCCTTCAATCGTATCACCATCTCTTTTTATTCCTTTTACTTCACAATTTTGAATTATATCAACACCCATTTCATCAGCACCTCTTGCATATCCCCAAGCAACAGCATCATGCCTCGCTGTTCCGGCTCTTCTTTGAAGAGTTCCGCCTAAAACTGGATAACGAATATCCTGTGACGTATTTATAATTGGACAAAATTTTTTAACTTCTTCGGTATTTAAATAAACTGCATCAATACCATTCAATCTATTTGCGTGCGTTCTTCTTTTTAAATCTCTTACATCTTGTAAATTATGTGCAAGATTCATAACTCCTCTTTGACTAAACATAACATTATAATTTAATTCTTGAGATAAACCTTCCCAAATTTTAAGAGCATGATCGTAAAGACCTGCACTTGCATCCCATAAATAATTAGATCTAATTATTGTAGTATTTCTCCCGGTATTACCACCACCTATCCAACCTTTTTCAACAACAGCAATATTCTTCATGTTGTGTTTTTTTGCCAGGTAATAAGCAGTTGCAAGACCATGTCCTCCACCGCCGACTATTACTGTATCATATTCTTTTTTAGGCTCAGGATCTTTCCAAGCTTTCTCCCAATTTTCATGGTAAGAAAAAGCGTTTTTAACAAGTGAAAATATTGAATACTTATTTTTCATAATTATTGAATAATTACTTTATAAATATTGATTATTCAATACAATCAGAAGTGACAAATTTATTGGAAGAGTGGGTGAGAGGCTGAAACCAGTCGTTTGCTAAATGACCGTGCGAGGAAACTTGTACCGAGGGTTCGAATCCCTCCTCTTCCGCCATTTTTAGTACAAAGGATCATCCTTAAAGAAGTTTATCATTGTAACTGGCTTTTGAGCTAAAATATAACGATAGACGTTGTAGTTCTCCAGTACTCTTTGCACATAATTCCTTGTTTCTTTAAATTTGATTAATTCAATCCAATTTACATAATCAATTTGGTTCTTTTGTGGATTTTTATTTATTTTTTTCCAATATCTGACTCTCTTAGGTCCAGCATTATAAGCCGCTATTGCAAATGGATAGGCACCATCATATTCTAGAATTAGGCCAGCTATATAGTGGGAACCTAAATTAATATTATATTCTGCATCTTTAGTTAATCTAGATTTTGAATAAGGAAGTTTTGCTTGTTTAGCAACTACTTTTGCCGTGTAAGGCATGAGTTGCATTAGTCCTTTTGCTCCTGCGTGACTATTAGCACTTAAATCAAATTCACTTTCCTGTCTTATTATTGATAATATAAATGCTGTATCAGGAATTTTTCTTCCATTTATATAATTGGGTGTGCTTATAATTGGATAATTAAATTTGTTATGAAATCTTTTTTCGTAGGATGCAATTTTGGCTATTTGAATGGCAAAATCAAATCTATCAATGCTAGTTGCTAATTCTGCTGCTAAAACTTCACTACCATTATTTATATCATCATTAGCCAAATGTCTTAAAATATGTTTTGTATATTTATCTTCATTAAGTTCATCAAGAAGATAAATCGTTTTGACTAATTCTTTTTTAAAGAAGTAGTCTCTATATTCTTTTGAAACTTCAGCATCTTTAGATAATTCAAAAGGTTGATTGGGATTTAGTTCCATAAAAGCTAACTGACCATAATATGTAGTTAGAAAATTAGATGCTTTACCAAACCATTCATTGGCTAATACATTTTGACCAAGTTTTTGATAAGTTTTGGCTAACCAATAGGCTCCTCTAGATGTACTTATTGGATAACCAACATTGTTATAAAAATTTTCAAAATGATCCTTAGCTAATAGAGGATCATCTAAGAAACTTAATGCTATCCACCCGCTCATCCACTCTGCAGCTGCATACTCAGGTCCATCAGTCAAAGCATGATTACTTGTAATTTTATAAGCTAATGCATATTTCTTTTTATAGATTAATGATCTTGAAATGATTTCTCTTTCAAACCACCACTTATCAGGTCTAACTAAATAATCTTTAGTATTTTTAATATTTACCAAAATTTCAACAGAGCTATCAACTCTTCCTCTTTTTCTTCTCCATTTTAATCTGTCGTAATTTAAACCCGCATCATTTTTAAATTTTGCTGGAACTTTTGAAATAGCGTTATCTACTCCATAAGATTTACTCATTAACAATTGTCGTGCTGTATAGAGCAACTCATAATCTTTGGGTAAATATCTTAGCAATCTTTTCAAATCCCAATATTTATTATTCCATGCAAGATAATCTGCTCTTTTTATGTAATCATCTGCATTTAAATATTTTTTAAACTTTTTTCGATAAAATCTTAATTCAGATTTAGTCAATTCTGCTGAAATCCATCCTTCCTTTATCAGGGATATTCCTTTTGATGAATTACCAATTAAGATAAAACTTTCACCTAATATCATTTTTCCAAAACCACTTAGAGGCTCTTCAAAGCCAAACCAATCTATGATTTTTTTTGGTGAAATAGTGTCAGTTGATAATTTATGTTCTGCTAGATATTTGACTCTGCCTATTCTTGGAAAATCTTCATTCTTATCAATAAAGGTTTTATATTCATAAAATGTAGCCTTGTTACCTTTGGTTAAAAGATGTCTCCATTGTATAAAATTATATATTGATTTATCTTTTGCCTTTTTTGCTGTTTTTAAAGCATTTGGCCATTTGGCTTGTTTCATTTCTAAAATTGCCTTTTTAGCTAAAGCAAAATCTTTTTTACTATAATACTTAGATTTTTTTGCTGTCTCTATTTTTTTAGATCCCGCTATCAGCGGTTTCTTTTTTGGTAAAATTAAATCGAGCTTTTTGCTTTCTTTTAAAATTATTTTTTCAGTTGGTTTTTTATCTATTTTCTTAATTGTTTTTTCAAGTACTGGTTTGGGCAGAGGTTTAAGAACATCAATTAATAATTTTTGCTCTTTTTCTATTTTTGTTTGTGTGGGTTTTTTTAATGGTATTATCTCAGCTATGGTTAAATTTGTTAGATTTATTAATATGATTAAACTGATAAAAAAAATTAATTTTTTAAACATAATCTTTTACTATATGAATCTTTAAACTATGTTATAAGTACTTATGTTCAAAGGTTCAAATGTAGCTTTAGTCACCCCATTTACAGATGACAAACTTGATGAAGAAACTTATATCAAGTTAATTCATTTTCATATCGAAAATGGTACAAATGGCCTAGTTCCTGCTGGTACAACAGGGGAATCTCCGACTTTAAGCCATGATGAACACGAAAAAGTAATAGAATTATGCGTGAAAGAAAGTAACGGCAAGTTACCAGTTTTTGCTGGGACTGGTTCAAATTCAACTGAAGAAGCAATATCATTAACTACTCATGCAGAAAAAATTGGTGCAGATGGTGCATTGATTGTTACTCCATATTACAACAAACCAACACAGGAAGGACTATATCAACACTATAAGGCCATTAATGACAAATGTGGAATTCCAATTCTAATTTATAATATACCTGGAAGATCAGTAATAGATATGTCGGTAGAAACAATGGCTAGATTATACGAATTAAAAAATATAATAGGCGTTAAAGATGCAACTGGCGATTTAAGCAGAGTTGACAAAACATTAAAGAAGATGGGCAAAGAATTTATACAATTAACAGGAAATGATGATAATGCATTAGAATTTAATAAAAGAGGTGGAGTAGGTGCAATAAGTGTAACAGCTAATATTGCTCCTAAACTTTGCTCAGATTTTCAAAAATTTTCCAAATCAGAAAGCGATAATGAAAAAAAAGAAGCTGAAAGATTAAATAAAATCTTACAACCAATTCATCATTCTATGTTTGTTGAAAGCAATCCAAGTCCTGTCAAATATGCTGCAAAACTTTTAGGTCTTTGCGATGATAGTGTAAGATTGCCACTTGTAAAAGTAACAAATCAAACAAAAGAAATTGTGAGACAAGCTCTTCAGTCTGCTAAATTAATTAAATGAATAAAAAAACCAATGTTGGTTTAAAGATCATTTGTTTAAATAGAAAAGCTAGTTTTAATTATTTTTTTCATGATCTTCTAGAGGCAGGAATAGTCCTTAAAGGGTCTGAAATAAAATCTGTAAGGAATGGCAAAGTAAACATTGCAGACTCATATGCTATTGAAAAAAAAGGAGAATTATTTTTGATTAATTCACACATATCTTCTTATAAAGAAGCAAGTTATTCAAATCATAGCCCAAATGAGGAGAGAAAATTATTGCTTAATAAAAGAGAGATCAACAAATTAATTGGAAAGATGCAAAGGGATGGCTTTACAATTGTACCAACTAAAATGTATTTCAAAAAAGGAAAAGCAAAAATTGAACTTGCTGTAGCTAAAGGAAAAAAACAATTTGATAAAAGAGCAGTTAAAAAAAATAGGGATTGGAATCGTGATAAGGCAAGATATGTCAGAAAATCTAGTTAGAAATGTCTATTTAGGAGTAGGATCAAATTTAGGAAATAAAAAGATGAATATTGAGAAAGCTAAATTTAAATTAAGCCAAGATAATATTATTATAGAAAAAGTATCAAATTATTATGAAAGTTTTTCATGGCCAAATACTAAAGATCCAAAATTTCTTAATATTATTATTAAAATAATTACAACTAAGTCGCCTGATAATTTGATAAGATTATGTAAAAAAATTGAAAGAGATATGGGACGTAAAAAGGGTCCTAAAAATTCACCCAGAATTTGTGATATTGATATAATAGATTATGATAATCAAAGGTTAGATGGTGACATCATTTTGCCACACCCCAGAATGCACACAAGAAATTTTGTTTTAATGCCTATGTATGAGCTGGATAAGGATTGGAGACATCCTATTTTAAAGCATTCAATAAAAAAACTTATATTATCATTATCAAATAAAGACATAAGATCTATTAAACAAATTTAATTTTTAGTGTTATAATATTTGTTATGTTGAACTCTGAAGATTTAATAAATAAAGTTAAGAATTATAATAAATTTTTAAATCCTGAAAAATTAAATAAAGCATATAACTTTGCTGTAAAAGCTCATAGTAATCAGAAAAGAGCCTCTGGTGATCCTTACTCAGTACACCCAATTGAAGTTGCAAATATTCTAACAGATTTAAAATTAGACAGTGCTACAATTACTACAGGTTTGTTGCATGATACTATTGAAGATACTTATGCAACTTACGAGACCATTAAAGGTGAATTTGGTGATGAGGTTGCTGATTTAGTTGATGGTGTTACAAAAATATCTGTTTTAGAAAATACCGCATCCTCAAGTTCAAAGGCAGAAAATTTTAGAAAATTAATATTAGCAACTTCTAAAGATATAAGAGTATTGTTGGTGAAAATAGCTGATCGTTTACATAATATGAGAACGATAAAAGCTATATCGAAAAAAGATAAACGAAAAAGAATAGCTCAAGAAACGATGGAGGTGTATGCACCACTTGCTGATAGAATGGGTATGCACAGAATCCGTGATGAGCTTGAGGATCTTTCATTTGAAATTTTAAATCTTGATGCAAGGACATTGATACAAAAAAGACTTGAGGAAATAAAATTACATAAAAAAGATATTTTTGAAAATTTATCAACAGAATTTTATGAATTATTAAGTCAGAATAATATTAAATCGAAAATCTACGGTAGAGAAAAAACTCCTTTTTCAATTTGGAGAAAAGTTCAAAAAAAAAGAGTTTCACTTGAGCAAATTACTGACATCATAGGTTTTAGAATTATACTTAAAAGTATTGATGACTGTTATAAAACTTTAGGTATTATTCATAAGCACTATAACTGTATACCTGGTAAATTTAAAGATTATATATCTTCAGCAAAAATAAATGGATACAAATCTATTCATACAGCAGTTATTGGATCAAATAAAAAGCCTATTGAAATTCAAATTAGAACTAAAGAAATGCATGAATTTGCTGAAAGAGGTATTGCCTCTCACTGGCAATATAAATCCTCAGAAAAATTTAATTCGTTAACGTGGAAAGAATATGACTGGTTAAAAGATTTGGTAGAAATAATTGAAAAAAATGAAAATCCTGAACATTCTTATGAATATACTAAACTTCAAATGTTTCAAGAGAATGTGTTTTGTTTTACACCCAAAGGCTCAGTTATTAAACTACCTAAGGATGCAACTCCAATTGATTTTGCATATGCAGTACACACTAAAATTGGCAATACCGCAACAGGATGTGAAATTAATGGAAATAAGAGTGAGCTACAAACGATTTTAAGAAATGGTGATAGAGTAAATATTATTACCTCAAAAAATCAGTCACCGTCTTTACATTGGATACCAATTACAAAAACAGGAAAGGCTAG
>CACPEI010000001.1 GCA_902632875.1 uncultured Pelagibacteraceae bacterium | reverse complement strand
GAGCTGATATTATAACTATACATCCTGAAGCTACAGATAATTTGGTGGAGTCAATTTTAAAAATAAAAAAATTAAATAAGAAAGTTGGTTTATCTCTTAATCCAGGAACAAAAATAGATGTTATATTGAAATTTTTAGATCAAATTGATTTAGTTCTCATAATGAGTGTAAATCCAGGATTTGGCGGACAGAAATTCATGCCTGAGGTTTTGACTAAGGTGAAAGACTTGACAGCTATTAAAGAGGATAAAGGTATGAAATTTGACATTGAAATAGACGGAGGGATTAACTTTGAAAATTCAAAAGCTGCAATAAAAGCAGGTGCAAATATTCTTGTCTCAGGCACTACAATATTCAAAGATAATAATGGAGATATAAAGAGAAATATTGAATTGTTAAGATCTAAGTAAACTTATGTTTTACATAAATAGGTTTTTTTCAAATATATCAAAAAAGTTTAAAGTCTTTTATTTAAACTCAAATTTTTATGACAAAAAAATTTCAAAGGTAAATAATAATGATTTTTTTTATAAACCAAGTCCTTATTTACTATCTTCCTTAATCAAATATCAAAAAAAAAAGGTAAAAATTGATGACTTCTTATTTGAAGATGTGTGGTTAAAAAATAATGTAAGTAGAAAAGAACTTAAAAAGTTAAATGGTTTTTATTGGTTATTTAGTCTTGATTTAAAATCTTCAAAAAAAATTACAAGGTCAATTATATCAAATTGGATTGAAATAAATAAAAAATATAACTCTAAAACATGGGATTTTGATTTAACTGCTAAAAGAATTATAGCGTGGTTGTCATCTTATAACTTAACATTTGAGGATAGTGATGAAAATTATAAAAAAGAATTTAACATGATGATTCAAAAACAAAACAATCACCTTATTAATGAAATAAATAAAACAAAAGTTTATGACGATAAATTAATTGGTTGTGCTGCAATAATTCTTGTTAGTCTATGTTATAAATTTGATAAAAATCAATTAACAAACGCTCTAAATATTTTGAAAAAAATATCGAGAGTTTCTCTTGATAATACAGGATTTCCCAAAACTAGAAATATCAAACAATTAACATTTTATTTAAAATATTTTATTCTAATAAGAGAATGGTTCAAAGAAGCGCAAATAACAGTTCCCGAAAATGTAGAGGAAACAATTTATTATCTTGGACAGGGTTATTCGTTTATTTGGCAGAATGTTAATACTGATTTATTTTTTAATGGAAATTCAAATTCTAATAATCAAGAGTTTGATAATTACTTAAAAAGATTGGGTTATAAATTTAAAAATGATAACCAGGATTTTGGGGGATATATAATTTGTAGAGACAAAAAAACCTGCCTCGCATTAGACGCTGGCTCAACGCCAAATTCAAAATTCACAGAAAATTATCAATCTGGTGCATTATCTTTTGAAATAATTAGAAATCAAAAAAAACTAATATCAAATTGTGGTTATTTCAGAGAAAACGATAAATTAAATCAAATATCAAAATCTAGTGCTACTCATAATACTTTAGTAATTGATGATCATTCATCAAGTTATATTAATAATTCTTCAATGATTCATAGAGGATTAAAAATATTAAAAAAAAAAATTATATTTGAAAAAAATTATTGGAAAGTTGAATTAGCACATGATGGTTATCAAAAAAAATATGGCTCTATTCATGAGAGAATCATTGAATATTTCCCGGAACAGATGGCTTTTACAGGAACAGATAAAATTATAAAAAAGAAAAAAAATAAAAACTTTAAGTTTGATATTCGTTTTCACGTAGAACCGAACATTAGATTAATGAAAACTCAAGATAATAAAACAATTTTGATCGAGTTAGATAATGAAGGGTGGAAATTTTCTTGTGATAATTTTGATATAAATATTGATAATGGTTTATATTTCGGTAAAAAAAATTCATATACTAGTAATCAAAATATTTTTATTTCTGAAATTTCATACAATCAAATCGAAAATATTAAATGGTATATTAAAAGGATATGATGAAAAGAATTAAAACGGCTTTAATATCTGTATCAGATAAAAAAAACTTAAAATCATTAATTCAAAATTTAAGAAAATATCGTATTAAATTAATTAGCTCAGGTGGCACTTTCAAAGAAATTAAAAGATTAAAATTTGAATGTTTAGAAGTTTCGAAATTTACTAATTCAAAAGAAATACTTGAAGGAAGAGTTAAAACTTTACATCCAAAAATTCATGCAGGGATCTTAAATAAAAGAAATAATAGAACTCATTTAAAAGATATGAATAAAAATAATTATGAAAATATCGATTTGGTAATCGTTAATTTTTATCCATTTGAAAAAACACTAGAACACGTGCATGATCATAAAAAAATTATAGAAAATATAGATATTGGAGGACCTGCTTTAGCTCGAGCGGCAGCTAAAAATTACAATGACGTAACTGTCTTAACTTCAAGCGAAAATTATGATGACCTGATGACTGAATTAAAAAAAAATAAAGGATCAACATCTCTTAAATTTAGAAAAACTATGTCACAACAAGCCTTCGCAGAAACAGCTTATTACGACTCAGTGATTTCAAATTATTTTAACAAAATTTCCGATATCAGCTTTCCTCAAAAAAAAACTGTTTATGGAAATTTAATTGAAAAATTGAGATATGGTGAAAATTCTCATCAAGAAAGTGCAATTTACTCAAAAGATAAAAACGACGGTATAAATAAAATTCATGGAAAAAAATTAAGTTATAATAATTATAACGATATCTTTACAGCTCTCACAATTTCAAAATCACTACCGAGAAATATAGGAACAGTCATCGTAAAGCATGCTAACCCATGCGGAGTCTCAATAGATAAAAATAATTTAAAAAGTTTCAAATTAGCTTATGATTGTGACCCCGTAAGTGCTTTTGGTGGTATTATTTGTTTTAATTTTAAAATCAAGAAAAGTCTCGCAAATTTACTTAACAAAATATTTCTAGAAGTAGTAATTGCAAATGGTTTTGACAAAGAAGCACTTAAAATTTTGAAATCAAAAAAAAATATAAGGTTAATTGACTCTTCAAATTTCTCAATTGGTGAAAAATTTGAATTTAAATCCTTGAATCATATGTTATTAATTCAGTCGAGTAATATTAATAAATTTAAGACTAGTGATTTCAAAGTTGTTTCAAAAAGAAAACCAAATAAGGATCAATTAAAGAATCTTATATTTGCTTTTAATATTTGTCGCCATGTCAAATCTAATGCAATAGTTTTAGCAAGTAATTTAAGTACAATCGGTATTGGTTCTGGACAACCAAGCAGAGTAGATAGTTGTGAAATAGCAATAGATAAAATGAAAATGTTTAATAAAATCAATAAAGATGTTGTTGCTGCATCAGACGCATTTTTTCCTTTTGTAGATGGTGTTGAGAAATTAATTCAATCTGGTGTAACTGCAATTATTCAACCATCTGGTTCGATTCGCGATAAAGAAATTATTAACTTTGTAAACAGAACTAACAAAATTTTAGTTTTTTCTAAAAACCGTCATTTTAAGCACTAACAATCTTATCAATTTTAGCTGCTAAGATAAAATCATTTTCTGAAAGTCCTTTAATTGCATGTGTCGTAATATCAATTTTTGCATAACCCCATCCAAAAGTAATATCTGGATGATGTCCTTCTTCCTCAGATATTTTTCCTACTTCGTTTACAAATTTTTGGCTTTCTAAAAAATTTTTAAAAGTAAATTTTTTTTCCAAAAAATAAATTTTTTCTTCATTATGGATGACCTCCCATCCATCAATTTTTTTTTGATATTTATGAATTTCTGATAAGTCAAATGCAGCCACCCCACCCTCACAAGGAACACATTTTTTATTTAAAAGATCAGACATTTTTAATTATTTTTTCTATTTTTGATCCTTTTTTTATCAAAAAATTGTTTCCAATCCCATACATATTATTCGGTAATTTGTTAATTTCGTCCAGAACTTTCTCTAAAGAAGTTATTTGAAATTTAGCATTATAGATTTCATAATCAAACTTTACCAAAAAGTTCTCCAAATATGAAAAGTTATAAAATTTATCTTTTCTAATAAATTTTGAGAATTCTAAAATTATTAATGGTGAGCATTTTTTAATTAAAGATAAACTTCCATCCATTACATTCATTTCATGACCTTCAACATCTAACTTAATAATAACTGCGTAATCATCAAAAACTTGTTTTTTGGTAACAGCATCTAAAGTAGTGGATTTTATGAAAATTTTAGATTTATTCTCAAAATCAGAGTGAGAGATTGAACTTTCCCAATCATTTTTACTTTCATTTAAAGTTAACTTTAAATTCTCATTGTTTGAAACAGCTAAATTATTTATTTTAATCGAAACAAAATTATTTATTTCAATATTTTTTTGCATTTCTAAAAAAGTGGACGGAGATGCTTCAAATGCCACAACTTTATTATCTTTATTTTTTGATGCGATATAAAGGGAATAAAAACCAAAGTTTGACCCACAATCAAATAAATAAATTAAAAAATTTTTTGAAATTGAGTCAATCAATTTTATTTCTTGAGTATCCTCAAAATCACATTTTCTTAGAAGTGAATGAGACATTTTTTTCTTATTAACGCTTGCAAAAACATAAAAATCATAAATTTTTATTTTAATTTTTGACGTGAGCTTTTTTCTTATAAGTCTAAAAAAAGATATAATAAAAAAAGTTTTTTTTAAATTGACGAATATCTCTAGCCTCAATGTATTTTTGAAAGATACTAGTGATTATTTTAAACATATTAATGGAGCGGGCAAAGGGGATCGAACCCTCGACCTTCTCGTTGGCAACGAGACGCTCTACCACTGAGCTACGCCCGCATTAAAAATAATATAGTGTGTCGTTTTTTTTAATTCAAGTAATTTTAATTATGGTATGTTTATGATAATGAAAAATGAAGATTTACCAAAAATAATACCTGTTTTTCCACTAAGTAATTTTATAATTTTTCCAAAAACTACTGTTCCACTTAATATTTTTGAACCGAGATACATTGACATGATAAACGATGTTATGAAATCAGATAAGTTATTAGGTATGATACAGCCAAAAGTTTCAAAAGATGGGGAAAATAAAACGCCTCTGCTCCATAATATTGGGTGTATGGGAAAAATTGTAAGTTTTAAAGAGACCGAAGATGCAAGATTTTTAATCGAATTAAAAGGATTAATTAGGTTTAAAATTATTGAGGAAGTTCAAACTAATAAAAAATACCGTGAATGTAAAATTTCATTTGAAGATTACAAAAACGATTTAGATAACAAAAAAGATAATTTAAAGTTCTCTGATTTGGAAATTATTTTCAAAGATCTTAAGACTCTTTTTGACAGAAAAGGATTTATAATAAATTGGTCAGCAATGCAAAAACAGAGTTTAGATGAAATAATTAATGCACTTGCAATGGCATCACCTTTTACCCTAGAGGAAAAACAAATTTTACTTGAAACAAAAGATATTAATCTTAGAAAAACAAAGATTGCTGAAATATTGACAACATATACATATGATCAATATGATAATAATACTATTCAATAAAATTAAAATATTGTACCTGTATCTGCATACTTTATAAAAAGTTTATTTAATTCTTTATTTTGGCAGAGTAATTGCATGGATTTACTTAAAAATTTTTGGTTAAGGGCACTCTCAAATCTAAATAGTTCATAGATAAAATCAACTCCATTCATAAAAAGAAAATTTTTAGTTTTAGTCTTTTTCTCAAATTCTGTACAAACTGAACTATCTAGATCTAATCCTAAATTAATCTTAAATTTAATTAATTCTACCACTTCTTTGATATCTCTTATGGACATATTAAAACCTTGACCTGCCAAAGGATGAATTTTATGGAGCAAATCTCCAAAAGCTAACATATTTTTGAAATGGTAGGATCGTAAAGTAAATGATTTAAGGTTAAATCTATTTATTTCTCTTAAATTTATTATGTCATATCTTTTATTGTAGATTTCAACAAATTTTTTTAAATTTATATTTTTTTCACCTCTTGCAGAAAACACAACTGATGTCTGTTTATTAGAGATCGGCAAGAATGCAAATGGTCCCTTTTTTGTAAATATCTGGCATGCAATAATATTATCAGTTTTTTTGTGATCTATAATTCCAGTGTAAGCGTAACTATTATAATCTTTAGTCAATTTTTTAAAAAAAAATTTTTTTGAGATCAAACTATTGACGTCGCAAATAAATGCCAAGTCATAATTTTTTTTAATAAAATTTATTTTATAAATTTCTTTTTTAAATTTAAAGAATTTATTTTTTTTTAATGATAAAAATAAATTTTCGTAAAGAGTATCATTTTCGATAAGTGAAAAAAGCGTTTTATCATCTTTTTTAAAATCAAGTAATCGTTCATTTTTTAAATTTTCAGTAAAAATTTCAATCTTTTTAATATCCCATGACAATTTTTCGATATTCAATATTTTTTTGTTGAAAAAGTCTAGATTACTTTTTGAAATTCCTATTGTGCGACCTTTGTTTTTTTTTCTTAATTTTTGCTGAGTAAAAATATGAACATATACTCCTTGATTAACTAAGGCTTTGGCCAAAGTTAAACTTGTTAATCCATCTCCAATTATACAAACTTTCATAATAATTTTAATTTTAACAATAAAAATTAGATGATACAAAGTGGTTAATTTGATTCATTAAATATGGATATAAAAAAACTAGCCAATTCTGTACTTAATTTTGCTCTAAGAAGATTAATCGAAATAGCTGGGACTATAATATTTATTATTGGAATTTTACTTTTTATATCTTTAGTCTCTTATTCACCAGAAGACCCCAACTTTATCTTTAGTGAAAACACAAAAATTAATAATTTTTTAGGTTACCAAGGAAGTTATATTTCTGATCTTTTTCTTCAGTCGATTGGAATAATATCTTATCTCATACCTTTAACTTTTCTAATTACTGGGTTCAATATTTTTAAAAGAAAAAATATATTTCTACTTTTTGAAAATACTTTTTTTATTGTTGTCTATTCAATAATTGGATCATCCTTTTTTAATTTCTACTACACGGAAGCATTTGAACTTTATATTAATGGAAACGGTGGTTTTGTTGGTAATTATATCAATCGATTATTTTTAGGAAATATAATCTCAATAAATGAGAATATTTTTTATTACTCTTTAATAATTCTTATTTTCATCGTATTTTTATTTAGTATCAATTTTCAAATCAAAAATTTTGTTTTATTCATCAATTTTTTTACTAGGAAGACTACAAAGAATTATGAAAAAGAAAATGAAGTAATCAAAGAATACATTCCCCAACAGGAAATAAAAAATTTAATTCAAGAAGATTTGCCATTTATAAAAGCAGATCAATCCCAATCAAATAATCAAAAAAAATTTAAGTTACCTCCAATTGATTTATTAAAAGTACCATCGAAGAAGGAAAGAGTAGACATAAGTAAGAGCGAAAATTCTAATCCTGAATTTCTTGAAAAAATTCTTTTGGATTTTGGCGTAAGTGGTAATATAAAAAAAATTAGCAATGGTCCGGTCGTGACTTTAAATGAATTTGAGCCTGCTGCAGGTGTAAAGGTTTCAAAAATAATAAATCTTTCAGATGACATAGCTCGAAATACGAGTTCAGAGTCTGCAAGAATTTCTACTATACCTGGTAGTAACACCATTGGTATTGAATTACCTAACTCATCAAGAGAAAATGTTTATTTAAGTGAAATATTGAATAATCATGACTTTAAAAAGAGAGAGATTAAATTACCCATTGCGTTAGGCAAAAGCATTTCTGGAAAACCCATTGTTGGAGACCTAACATCTATGCCACATTTATTAATTGCCGGAACTACTGGTTCAGGAAAATCTGTTTGTATAAATACAATTATCTTATCTCTTTTATTTAGACATACTCCAGAGATATGTAAATTTATTTTAATAGATCCTAAAATGTTAGAACTTTCTACCTATGAAGGTGTTCCCCACTTATTATGTCCCGTTATAACAGAGGCCAAAAAAGCAGCATCTGTCTTAGGCTGGGTCGTTAAAGAGATGGAAAGTAGATATAGACTAATGACTAGAGAGGGCGTTAGAAATATAGACAGTTACAATACTAAACATAAACTTCCGATGCCTTATATAGTTGTTGTTGTAGATGAGATGTCAGATCTGATGTTGGTTGCAGGAAAAGAAATAGAAAATTATATTCAAAAATTATCTCAAATGGCTAGAGCAGCTGGAATTCACATTATAATGGCGACCCAAAGACCAAGTGTTGATGTAATCACAGGTACAATTAAAGCAAATTTTCCAACAAGAATTTCATTTCAAGTAACTTCAAAAATTGACAGCAGAACCATATTGGGTGAACAAGGTGCTGAACAACTTTTAGGGAAAGGTGATATGCTTTATATGTCATCTGCATCAGCAAATCGTATTGTAAGAATACATGCTCCATTTGTGTCTGATAATGAAATTGAAGAAATAAATAATTTTTTAAGATCCCAGGCAGAACCAGATTATGTTGACGAAATACTTAATTTTGCTGATGAAAAAGAAATAAGCGAAAATACTAAAAGTCAGGGTGATAAAGACGAATTATACCAAACAGCGGTAGAAATAATTAAATCAGAGGGTAAAGCGTCTACATCATTTTTACAAAGAAAACTTCAAATAGGCTATAATAGAGCTGCAAGAATAATAGATATGATGGAAGCAGAAGGAATTGTGAGTAAGGCTAATCATGTTGGTAAAAGAGATGTCCTTTAATGAAAAAATATTTAACGATATTTTTTTTCACATTATTTATTTCTAACTCTTATGCGTCTATTGAAGATAATATAATCAAAAATTTATCAGATATAAAAAATATTTCTTTTGAATTTGAACAAAATATCAACGGTAAAATTGAAAATGGAAAATGTACAGTTGAATATCCAAAGAAAATTTTTTGTAAATATAACTCTAAAAATAAAATACTAGTGTCAAATGGAAATTCATTAGTCATTAAAACAGTCAATAGTTTTTATATTTATCCTATTGAAAAAACGCCTTTAAATTTAATTTTAGACAAAAGTTTTTTATTAAATAAACTTAAAAATATTAAAGGAAAAAATATTAAAAAGAACGTAATAGATTTTAGTTTTACTGAAAATGAAAATGAAATAAGTCTATTTTTTGACAAAAAATCTTATAATTTAATAGGTTGGCAAACTACTGATATCTATCAAAATTCAAATACTACTGTACTTTCATCAATTGATAAGAATATTAATTTAACTAAAAACCTATTTAAATTACCTAAACAAGATTAAACTAAACAAAAACAGTTTCTTTTTTAAAAATTTTCATTCCTCTAGCAATATAATTTTTTAAAGCATTTTTATGATCTAATGAACATGTATGCACCCAAACACGTTGAGGTTTTTCTAAAAAAGCATTTTTTATTGCAGTTGATAGAAGAAAAGATCCAATTTTTTTATTATGGTATTCTTCTAACAAGCCTAAATAAGCAATCTCAACTTCATTCTGCTCTTCATGGTAAATAAGCTCAAAGTAACCTACCAGTTCATCATGCTTTTTTACGATAAATGTTTTAACTTGGTTGTCTGTTGTATAATCAATCCAATTTTTATCTGTCCACACTAAACGATCAATCCAATGATGTTTTTTTCCCACATTTTTGTAGAAAAATTTGTTAATTTGGAAATTTTCGGGTTCTACTTTTTCAAATGAAAACTCATTTTGAGTAAGTCTTGTTTCTTTCAAATCATTTAAAGAATTGATTTCTAAATAATTTCTCTCAATTTTTTTAATCACTCGACCATCTTTCCAACTCTCTCACCTCCAAATAAATGGAAGTGAAGATGAGGCACCTCTTGACCTCCATGCTCATTTATATTTGCTAAGGCTCTATATCCCTTACCAGTATCAACTGAAATACCTAGTTTTTTGGCAACAGTATTGATTCCTTTAACAAGGCCCACAATCTCCTCTGGTGATGCTTTTGTGCTAAAATCATCTAGATCAATATAGCTTCCTTTAGGAATAACTAATGCATGTACTTTCTTCTGAGGATTGATGTCGTGAAAGGATAAAATAAATTTATCTTCATAAATTTTTTTACAAGGAACTTCACCTCTTAAGATCTTAGCAAAAATATTATTAACGTCGTAACCCATAAAATTTTACAAAATAAAAATTAACATTATTTTTCTTCAAGTCCAAATTTAATATGCCTATACCAAGCTCTTTCGTGGAAATAATATAAAAACATTTTTGTTATGACTTCCATTCCGGCTATAGCACCAGCCCAATTCCATTCACCTGTAATTAACCAAGCAATTAAAAATGTGTCTGTTGTAGCAAGCATTCGCCAGGTTATAGTTTTGGCTATATGCCTCTTTTTAGTAACATGTTTCATGCGTTATCCTTTCTATTTTTTTCTTTTTTTTAGTTCATCCATTACATCTTCTAATTTGATATTATTCGCCTCCAAGTAAACGATAAGATGATAAAGGACGTCCGCACTTTCATGTATCTTATTGGTATTTTTTTCTATAGCCTCAATTAGCTCTTTTATTTCCTCTAATATTTTGTTTTTTGCTAGCTGTTTATCCTTTAACAAAATATTTGTATAAGATCCGTCAACCGGATTATTTTTTCTCTTCCTTGCTAATAAGATTAAATCTTCTAAATTTTTTAACATAAAAAATACATTACAATTATAACTTTATGTGATTGATAAGAAAAGAATATTAATATAAAAAAAAGATATGAGAGACACTCTTTATAATACTGCTCCATTATTTAACATTGATCATATAAAAAAACTTAATAAAACAATTAGTGAGCATTTTGTTCAAGGTAGTGATAAACCTAATACTGATGCTATAAAAACATCACAAGTAAAATTTGTAAATTTAGGCGCAATTCAGCATTTAATATCACCGTTCTTAGATTTTATTATTCATTCGAATACTTATTATTACGGATTTGATATTTTTCAATTAACTGGCAGTAAAAAGTTAAATTATAATACATATCAAAAAGATGAAGAATATACATGGCATATGGATGCAACAGTTCGATCGCCAATAAGAGACATAAAATTAACATGTCTTTTAAATTGTTCAGATAATGATTACAAAGGTGGAGACCTATTTTTATTCAGAGATAAAGATGTAAAAGTTGAAAATTTTGGGCCAGGGTCGGCTGTTGTTTTCCCTTCATTTATAAGTCACAAAGTAGAAAAAATAATTTCTGGATCAAGAGCAACGCTGGCTATTTGGATGAATGGACCTAAATTTAGATAAAATTAAATTCTTACAGGTATTCCTTTAGTGTCCAAATATTCCTTAGCCTCTTGAACTGAATGTTTACCATAGTGAAATATTGAGGCTGCTAAAACTGCACTAGCATTTCCTAACTTAATTCCATCAACTAAATGATCTAAATTACCAACGCCACCTGATGCAATTACTGGGATATTAACTTTGGATGAAATTTTAGACATTAGTTCAATATCATAACCAACTTGGGTTCCATCTCTATCCATAGAAGTTACTAATAACTCCCCTGCACCGTTTTTTTTCCATTTGCTCAGCATACTCTAATGCATCAATACCACTATTATTTCTTCCTCCGTGAGTAAACACTTCCCATTTATCTCCATTTTTTTTAGCATCAATTGCAACTACTATGCATTGAGATCCAAACTTTTTCGAACTTTCAGTAACAACTTTTGAATTTTCAACTGCTGCCGTATTTATTGAAACTTTGTCAGCACCGCAGTTAAGTAATTTATTAATATCTTCTACACTTCTAATTCCACCCCCTACTGTTAAAGGAACAAAACACTTTCTCGAAGTTTTTTCTACAACATCATAAATAATATCTCTATTTTCATTAGAAGCAGTTATATCTAAAAAACAAATCTCATCAGCTCCACCATCACTATAAATTTTTGCTTGTTCTACAGGATCTCCTGCGTCTTTAAGATCAACAAAGTTAATCCCCTTTACAACTCGGCCATTTTTAACATCTAAACAAGGTATTATTCTATTTTTAAGCATCTTCTTTTACTAGCTCCTCTAATTTTATATCTCCATCATAAATTGCTTTACCAACTATTATACCCTCAACGTTTTTTAAATTCCTCGCTTTTTTAATATCATCCATTGATGAAACTCCCCCAGATATAATTACAGGACAATTAGATATCTCAGCAACTTTTAAAGTTTCCTTAAAATTTGGGCTTTGTTTTGTACCGTCTCGATTAATATCTGTATAAATTATTCTACTTACACCGTAATCATTAACTTGTTTTAAATAATCTAAAGCTAATTGATTAGAATTTTCTTTCCATCCAGACACTGACAGGTACCCATCTTTAGCATCTAAACCCAAAGCAATTTTTTTTGGAAATTGTTCGCACGCTTCTTTTAAAAAATTTTTATCCTTTATTGCTGCGCTTCCTAAAATAACTTTTTCTACACCAGCATCTATATATTTTTGAATATTATCTAGATTTCTAACACCACCGCCTAGCTCAACCTTTAAATCAAATTTAGCAACTATGTCTTTGATAATATTTTGATTCACTGTTTCACCAGTCAAAGCTCCGTCTAAATCAACTATGTGTAAATTTTTAAAACCATAATCTTTATATTTTCCAGCTTGCTCAATAGGAGACATTTCATATTCAGTTTTATTATCAAAATCCCCTTTAACAAGTCGTACACACTTTTTGTCTTTAATATCTATTGCAGGAAATATTTTCATTATAAATTCATAAAATTATCAATCATTTTAAGACCCATTTTATCACTTTTTTCAGGATGGAATTGAGTTCCAAAAATATTTTCTTTTTCAACAGAGCAAACAATATTTGATGAATAATCTGTTGTAGCTGAAATTACATTTTTATTTTCTGGGATGAATTCGTAACTGTGAACAAAATACATGTGGGAATTATTTTCTATATCTTTAAAAATTTTACTATCTTTAATAATTTTGATTTGATTCCAGCCAATATGAGGAAGTTTATATTTGCCATTTTGATTGTCTATTTTTGAGACTTTACCTGAAATCCAACCTAATCCTTTTGTTTCACTTTCCTCATAGCCGATATCAGCAAACATTTGTAATCCAACACAAATTCCAAGAAGTGGTTTTTTATTACTTATCGCGAATTCATTAAGAGTATCAATAAGGCCATTAATTTTATTCAAGGCATCTACACAGCTTTTAAATGAGCCCTGCCCAGGCAAAACCACTTTATCACTTGATTTAATTTTATTTAGATCTGAAGTAACTTCGATATTTACTTTATCTTTAGCAACCTCTTTAAAAGAGTTTATTACCGAGCTTATATTGCCCGAATTATAATCAACAATTGTAACCTTCATTAAACTTATAAAGAACCTTTAGTCGATGGAATTGATTTACTATTCCTTGGATCAATCTCTAATGCAGCTCTTAATGATCTTGCTAATCCTTTAAAACAAGACTCAATAATGTGGTGACTATTATCACCATAGATATTTTCAACATGCAAAGTAATTCCAGCTGCTTGAGAAAAAGCTTGGAACCATTCTTTAAATAGTTCTGTATCCATTTCTCCAAGTTTTTCCACTTTCAAATTTACTTTCCAAATTAAATATGGCCTATTGGATATATCGATCGCAACACGTGACAATGTTTCATCCATAGGTATCATTGCGTGTGCGTATCTTCTTATACCGATAGATTTTTTCAAAGCTTTTTTTAAAGCTTCACCGATAGCAATTCCTGTATCTTCAGTTGTGTGGTGTAAATCAATATGAGTATCACCTTTGGCTTTAATATTCATATCAATTGAGGAATGCTTAGATAGCTGTTCCAACATATGATTTAAAAAACCTATTCCAGTATCAATTTTGTATTTACCTTTACCGTCAATATTCAAGTCGACACTGATGCTGGTCTCTTTAGTTTTTCTACTAATTTTGCCTTTACGCTTCATAATTAAAAAGAGGTATACATATATTATTCAATTATGGCAATAATACTAAACCTGGGCTTGAAGTATCAAAATTAATATCCATTTATTAGCTATGACAACGATCGTATTAGTTAGAAAAAACAATGAAGTAGTAGTCGCAGGTGATGGCCAAGTAAGTATGGGAAATACAGTTGTGAAAAGCACTGCTTCTAAAGTAAGAAAAATTGATAAAAGAGATGTTGTAGCTGGTTTTGCCGGATCAACAGCAGACGCTTTAACTCTGTTTGAAAGATTAGAAGCGAAAATAGAAAAACATGCTGGAAATTTATCAAGAGCAGCTGTTGAATTAGCAAAAGATTGGAGAACTGATAAATATTTAAGACGACTTGAGGCATTAATGGCAATTGGAGATAAAGATAACAGCTATATTATTTCAGGTACAGGTGACGTGCTAGAACCTGAAGGTGATGTAATTGGAATTGGTTCCGGCGGAAACTATGCTTTAGCAGCTGGTAAGGTTCTGATGAGTACAGACATGAGTGCAGAAGAGGTAGCAAAAAAAGCGATTGAAGTTGCATCTGAAATTTGTGTTTTTACAAACAATAATATTAAGGTTGAAAAGATATAATGGAAAAATCAAACGTGACTAAACTAATGCCTAAAGATAAGGGCTCTGAAGAAAATGAAAATTTAGTAAGTTCGTTATCTCCGAGAGAAATTGTTTCTGAATTAGATAGATTTGTTGTTGGTCAAAATAAAGCAAAAAAAGCAGTAGCTGTAGCTCTTCGAAATAGATGGAGAAGGCAAGCACTTAAAGGTGAAATGAAAAATGAAGTTTTACCAAAAAATATACTGATGATAGGACCGACTGGTGTAGGAAAAACTGAAATATCAAGAAGGTTATCTAAATTAGCTGAAGCTCCATTTGTAAAAGTCGAAGCAACAAGATTCACCGAGGTTGGATACGTAGGAAGAGATGTGGAACAAATTGTAAGGGACCTTATCGAAATTGCTATTTCAATGGAAAAAATTAAAAAAAGAAAAGAAGTTTATGCTCAAGCTCAAAAATCAGCTGAAGAAAAAGTTTTAGATGCTCTTGTTGGTAAAAAGGCAAGTTTAGCTACAAGAGAAAGTTTTAGAAAAAGATTAAGAAACGGTGATTTAGACGATAATGAAATTGAAATATCAGTAAATGACACAGGTGGAACTAGTGGTACATCATTTGAAATACCAGGAATGCCTGGAGCAAACGTAGGTATGATAAACATTGGTGAGATGCTAGGAAAATCAATGGGCAATAAAGAGAAAAAAAAGAAAATGACTGTGAAAGAGTCTCATGAAATTTTAATTAATGATGAATCAGATAAATTAATTGAGCAGGATAAAATTATAAAGTCTGCAAAAATTTCAACAGAAAATAATGGGATAGTTTTTTTAGACGAAATAGACAAAATATCTGGAAGAACTGATAGAGTTGGTGGTGATGTGTCTAGAGAAGGAGTTCAAAGAGACTTGTTGCCTTTAATTGAAGGAACAACAGTAAATACAAAATATGGTCCAATTAAAACAGATCATATCCTGTTTATTGCCTCTGGCGCATTTCAACTTGCAAAACCATCTGACTTACTGCCAGAGTTACAAGGGAGACTTCCTATTCGTGTAGAATTAGAGGCACTAACTAGTGACGATTTTAAAAGAATATTAAAAGAACCTGACTTTAGTTTAATCAAGCAATACATAGCTTTGTTAAAAACTGAAAATGTAGATTTGGAGTTTTCTGAAGATGGGATTGAAACAATTGCTAAAATAGCCTCTGAAGTTAATGCAACAGTTGAAAATATTGGTGCAAGAAGATTGCATACCATAATAGAAAAAATTCTAGATGATATAAGTTTCACAGCTACAGATAGATCAGGCGAAAAAATTGTAATTAATAAAGATTATATAAACAAAAACTTAGATAACTTGGTTAAAGATGCTGATTTATCTAAATTTATTTTATAGTAATTAAATATAACCGAAAAATTTTAAGTCTTGATCAAAAACAGTCTCTATTTTTTTAATATTTTCGCGTTTCACTAAATTTTGACGATTTACTTTTGGTCCGAACTTAAAAAAAGTAATTTTTTCTTTTGTTTTTTTATCTGTAGCACTTTCTGTAAAACCATGTTCTTTTTCTAACTTTTGCATATTTTCGAAACTTGTAGAATTTAAAACATTTTCTATTTTTGTGTAATCAATCAAAAATTTAGATCGAGATAGCTTTTTTATGAATTCTAATATTTTTATAAAAATTGCCTTTTTATTAAATACAAGATCCTCATATTTAATTAAGAGATATTTATTACTTATTTCAAATTTTTTCCATGACTCATAATTTTGTTTCCATGAGCCAACAAAAGTCATTGGATGATTAACATTTCTTTTAAGAGTTAAACCATTAATCATGTAATCTAATGATTCCTCTATAGAAAATTGATAATGTCTTGAAAATGACTCGATTAGATTTCTTGGATCACGCACTATATAAATCACCCCAAGGGTATTATTTAAATCTGTGAAACTATATCCATTAAGTTTGTATAAACCGCTATGAGTTTTTACAAATTGAATAGAATTTTTTTTGTTAATTTTTGATTGTGCATTGATATAATTTTTTAAAACTTCTTTATCATCATTTGTATTTATGCCTAAATTTTTAAAAAATTGATTTGAAGGGAATTGTTTTATATTTTTCAATAACTTAAAATCAAAACTACCATCTGATGAAAAAAAATAAGAGGCCAACATTGAACGAAGAAGAGTATTTCCGCTTTTTGGATATGAGGCTAACCAAATTAACATATGGTTTTATTATTTAAATTTGTTTTTTTTTAAATATATATAAAAAGCTCCATTACCACCATCTTCAATGTCTGCTGTTTTAATCTCATAAATCATACTCATGAGTTCATTATTATTTTTGATATATTCTGGCACAGAGTATCTTAAAATTCCCAAATCTTTAGAAACATAGGGATCTTTTTCATGTTCTGAGTGCAATCCTTTGCCTGTTACAATAATCAATTTGTTTATCCCATTTTTGTATGACTGTCTTATTAAATGATCAATTTCCTTGTTTGCTTCATCAAGGCTAAATCCATGTAAATCGAATGATTGAGTTTTGATTACTTTTTTTTTTAATTCTAATGAATCTTTGTCTTTTAATACTTCTTTACTAGATAAAAAATTTTGCCAATCTTTTTTATCTTTATCTGAAAGTTTATCACTCAATTAGGTTAAAATATCCACCAACTGCCAGTTTGGATTTGTTGACCTCATATCTCTTGAAAAAACCCAGGTATCATAAATTTTTTTAATTTTTTCAGGATCACCAGATATAATCTTTTTATCTTTATCTTTTATACAAGTAATAACCTCACCCACAAAATCTACTGTGACTTTCAAAATACTATTCGTTTTTTTATGTTCTTTTACATCTGCAGAGTTTACTCCTATGAAAGTGATTTCCGCATAGTGTCCTCTGTCACTTCTCTCTTTAAGTGCTTGGTTAAATTGGTCATAAATTTTTTTGCTCAATAGTGGTTTACTTTTTATAAGTTTGTTATCATCGTCACTAAAGTCTGTTATTATAGTTTCATAAGCAATCTTTGCTCCTTTTAAAAATTCCTTTTGAGCAGTTTCATCAAAGTTGTCGTTTAATTTCTCTTTGACATCAGTGTTTATTTTTTCAATTATTTCTTGAAACTGTGGATTAGTTTTGCCCTCGTAACCAGTTCTTTTGCCCAAGATACCTCTTAATCTTAGAAAAATAAAACCCGCAATCATCGCAAGAAGTATTATGTCAATGTATTCAAAACTATAACTCATATAATATTAATCTAATTACTATGTTGAATAATTTCAACTAACAATTACATTAAAGACAAATGAACACAGTTATTTTGACTATAATTTTAGTTCCAATATTAGAAATTTATCTATTTATAAAAATAGGGTCTCAAATTGGAGCATTTAATACAATATCTCTAATATTTATTACCGCAATAATAGGTGTAATTTATGCAAGATACGAAGGGTTAAACACCCTAAGATCAGGTTTCTCCCAGCTCATAAAAAATGAAATACCGGCTTATGAGATGATATCTGGAGCTATATTAGCCTTTGCTGCACTACTTTTAATTGTCCCAGGTTTTGCAACTGATTTTATAGGCTTCTTACTTATTTTTCCTTTAACTCGAAAATTACTATTAAATAATTTTTCAAAAAAATTTAAGAGAGAAAAAGAAAATAAAAATGATTTTATAGAAGGTACTTACGAAGATATAGATGACGATAATGACAGAAAAATTTAAAATTCTAGCAAAATATATAAAAGATATTTCAAGTGAAACTCCTGATATAGAAACGTATTTATTTGTCAAAGATCACATATCAAAATATCAATTAAATATAGATATTACATCAAAGGCACTTAAAAACAAACTGATTGAAGTTTATATAACCTTAAAATTTGAGGACAAGGAAGCTAATCAAAAAAAATCGTATTTTGAAATAGTTTATGCATGTGTAATAAAAGTTGATGAAAGTATAAAAGATAAAAAAGATTTAGAGAAAATTATTTTGTGTGATGTCCCAGACAAGATTTATCCTGAAATTGAAAAAACATTTTTAAATTTAGTACATAATTCTGGACACCCAGAGATAAAATTAGAAAAAAAAGTTGATTTTCATAAACTTTATAAAGAAAAATTTAATTAAAATAATTTTTTTTTAAATGAGTCTTAAGATAAGCTTTATGTCTCTCTATTTCTTCAATTGAGGGCTTAACAATTTTTTTGAAATAGGAAACTTTTGAGTTATTTATATCACTTAAACTATTGTCTTGTTTTTGAAAGTCCAAGGTGGGTTCTTTTTGATCAATCAGATTGATATATACCTTCGATAATAGATCACAATCTATTAAAGCAGTGTGTTTTGTCCTCTTAGAATTATCAATTCTAAATCGCTTACATAAAGAATCTAAACTAATAGATGATCCAGGAAATTTATCACGTGCTAAAATTAATGTATCTACAATTTCATTTTTAATAACATCCTTACCAAGTAAACTCAGTTCGTTATTTAAATGAGATAAATCGAATTCTGCATTGTGGATGACAAGTCTTTTATCTTTAATAAACAATAAAAATTCTTCAACGACTTCATTAAATTTTTTTTTGTCAGATAAAAATTCATCAGTGTAGCCATGAACCTCTAAAGCCTTTTCAGATACTTTTCTCTCTGGGTTGAGGTAACAATGAAAAGTTTTTTTAGTCGGTACCAAATTATCCAATTCTAGGCAACCAATTTCAACTATTCTGTGTCCATCTTTAGTAGATAAACCAGTTGTTTCTGTGTCTAAAACAATTTCTTTCATCTTAATATTTCTTTGGAGATATCTTTAACATATTTTTGAACTGTTACTTTATTAAAGTCATTTTTAATTATAAAATTTGATTTTTTTTTCTTGTAATCAAGTGGTAGTTGAATTTTTTTAAATTTTTGAAAAAGTTTTTGATTAAAGTTTTTTCTTTTCTTTAACCTTTTTAATATTTCAGATTTTTTGGATTGAACATATATAAGAATAAAATTTTTATTGTTAATTTTGTTCTCTAATAAAAGTGGTATATCCAATATCACAATCTTTCTGTGTGAATTTTTTTTTAAAAAAATATTCATTTTCTTTCTGATCTCCTTATGAATAATTTTTACAATTTTTTTTAAGTTTCCTTTTTTATCGAGAATTGCTTCTAAAACATACTTTTTTTCTATAGGGAATTTATCAAAATAATCTGGTAAGATTTTTTTTAAATTATTAAAAGTTTTTTTATCAGTTTTATATAATTTACTTACTTCTCTATCAGCGTCAAATACTGGATAACCAAAACTCTGAGCAACATAACTTTTGCCAGATCCAATATCGCCTAAAATTCCAATTTTAATCATTGTCTAAAAGTTTTATAACTTCACCGTCAACTTTTGGTAAAACATTGTGCCATATTTCGAATGCGTAATATGCTTGGTAAATAAACATTAATTTTCCATTTAGAATTTTATTTCCAAACTTTTTGCCGGCCTTTAAAAAATTAGTTTCCGTTGGATTATATATTACATCATAAAAAAATTTATTGTTAGTTTTTGAAAAATCCAAGTTTATTTCGTCCTCAGCATTCAATCCAACACTAGTAGCATTTATAATCATATCGAAATTAGTAATTTGTCCCCAATTCACAATTTCTATGTTTCCAAAACTTTTTTTTAAATTTTCTGCTTTTTCTCGAGTTCTATTACTTATTGTTATACTTTCAGCTTTCATATTTTTAAGTGCAAAAATTATGGATGGCACTACTCCACCAGCACCTAATATTAAAATATTTTTATTTTTTGGATCGTATTCATCTTTGAGACTGCTTTCAAAACCATCAACATCTGTATTATGTCCAATCACTCCATTAGTCCCTAAGTATATTGTATTAACTGACTGTGTTTTTTGAGCTTGGTCTGTTAGCTCATCTAAGTATGTAATGACTTCTTGTTTAAAGGGCACTGTAACATTTATTCCAGAAATTTTTTTGTCTTTAACGTCACGAATTAAGTCTTTAATTTCATTTTGATTAATCTTTTTTTTTTCATATACAGCGTTAATTTTATTAATTTTAATCCAATAATTGTGTAATTGTGGTGATAAAGAATGCTCTATAGGATTGCCTATTACTAAATATTTTTTCATATTTAATTATAATTACTTAGATATTCTTTTATTTTTATAATTGGAAGACCCATAATTGTATTTTCATCTCCCTCAATACTTGAAAATAGTTTTCTTCCTTCCCCTTCAATCTGGTAAACATTATAGGCAAATAATTTATCATCTGAAATTTTTGCTAAATAATCCTTAAGATCGTTTTCAGACATATTTTTCATTGTCAAGGTGGCTTTATCGGTATGCTTCCAAATCATAGATCCATTTTTAGAAATACATACTGAGCTGATTAAATTATGGCTTTTTCCGTTTAATTTTCTTAAAATTTTCATTGCTCCTTCCCTATTTTCTGGTTTTGAAATTAGCTCACCATCTAAATCGATGACACTATCTGCTCCTAGAACTAAGACATCATTTTTTTTTTGGCTTACTTTGTTCGCTTTTAATTCTGCTAAACTTATTGAAATTAATTCTGGTGAAGCTTTTTCTTTTAATAAACTTTTTTTCACAACATCTTCATCCACATTTGAGGGTTCAACACTAGAAATTATATTATTATTATCCAGTATTTCTTTACGAACTTTACTCTTTGAAGCAAGAATAAGTTTAGTCATTACTTTTGTATATTTCGTAAATTTTTATAACAGAGGCTGCTGTTTCTTCTACAGACTTTCTAGTAACGTCAATCACTGGCCAATTATATTTTCTAAAAGTATTTTTAGCCTGATCAACCTCTTTTCTAATATTTTCGATATCTGTGTAGGATTTATTTTCAGTCTCTTTTAATGAATTCATTCTATTTTTTCTTATATCTACCAGTCTTTCTGGTTCAGTATTTAAACCTATCACACAAGCCATTTTTGGATTTTCTCTTAGAGTTTGTGGAATAGAATTTTCATTTACTAGCGGTATGTTTGATGTTTTAAAGCCTTTGTTTGCTAAATAAATTGCTGTGGGAGTTTTACTCGTCCGACTTACACCTAATAAAATTATATCAGATTTATTTAATTCCTTAACTAAATTTCCGTCATCATGATTCATGGTAAATTGTATGGCCGCAATTCTTTTATAATATTCATCATTTAAAGCGTACTGACCACTTGGTTGATGAGATGCTTTTTGATTTAATAATTTCGAAAAACTTAAAATTAAATCTCCTAAAACTCCAAAACACGGTATTTTTTTATCTTCACTAGTATTAGCTAAAAATTTAGCTAAATTGCTATCAACAATTGAATATAGAATTATTGAATTAAGGTGTTTCTCTGCATCAGACAAAATCTTAAAAATTTGGTTTTCAGTTCTTGTAAAAGAATACGTGTGAATTTTATAATCTATATTTTTAAACTGAGCTTTAATTGCTGTAAAAATTCTGTCTAGAGTTTCACCTGTCGAGTCCGAAATTAGATAAATTTGATATGTATTACTCATGTATAAACAGTTAGTAGAATTTTATTATTTTAATCATATTCGATTTATTAAGCATTTTAAAATTTTTGTTGTAAAACAAGAGCTTTATTCACAAAAATAAACATGTGTATTTATATTCTTAAGACTTATAAAATTTGTCAATAAGCTACAATTTTTCATATATAATTAATTAATTATAAGCTCTAAATGTTAATAAAATGTTTACAAAATGTTTACAAAATTTAATCATCGTTATTCACAGATTATACTAATAATACTACTAATTATATTTAATTATTAATATGACACCAATTGAAGAAGTAATAATTAATAAAAAAACTTCATTAAATCCTGTCTGGATAATGAGACAAGCAGGTAGGTATTTACCAGAATTTAGAAAAATAAGAAAATCTAACCCAGATTTTATAAAATTATGTTTAAACTCTAACTTAGCAACTGAAATCACGCTTCAACCGCTCAAAAGATTTGATTTAGATGCTGCTATTATTTTTTCTGACATTCTGATTTTACCTTACGGTTTAAAACAAAAAGTTGAATTCATAAAAAATGTTGGTCCTATTCTTGGTGATTTGAATTTAGATCATATATCTAAAATTACAGAAAATGATTTTACTGAAAGAGTTAATTCAATTTATAAAGCAATTAATTTAGTTCAAAACAATAAACTAACTGAAAATAAGAGCACGATAGGTTTTGTTGGAGCACCGTGGACATTATTAGTTTATATGTTGAATAAAAAGTCACCAAAATACGATTTAGAAAAAGATTTTTTTAAAGACAATGTTTTAATAGAAGAAACATTAAATATATTAGAAAAATTTTTAAAAATTCATATTAAAAATCAAATAAATAATGGTGCTGAAATAATTCAAATTTTTGATAGTTGGGCAGGATTATTAGACGATAAAAAATTAGATACATATGTTTTTAATCCAACACTCTCATTAGTAAATTTTATTAAAACATTAAATGTACCAGTGATATGTTTTCCTAAAGGAATTAAAAATTACAAAAAGTATTGTGAAATCATTAATCCAGATGTGATCTGCATTGATTATGAGGTAGATCCTAACCAAATCGCAAAAGATATTAAAATACCTATTCAAGGAGGCATGAAACCCCAAATCTTACTTACTGATAAGGAAAATTTAAGAAAGGAGGCAAAAAGATATCTAGATATTTTTAAGGATCATCCATATATCTTTAATTTAGGTCATGGTGTTTTACCAGAGACTAGTCCTGATATGATGGAGTATTTAGTTAAAATAATAAAAGATTATTAAGTTATGAATTATTCGCACCCAAAGAGAAAAACAAAAGTTGTTTTTGTTCAACTCGGTTCACCTTCTGCACCAACAACCAAAGCTTTAAGAAAATATTTACGTGCTTTTTTAGGAGATCCAAGAGTTATAGATATTAATCCTTGGCTTTGGAAAATAATTTTAAATTTTTTTGTTTTGCCTTTTCGACCACAAAAATCAGCAAAATTATACGCTAGAATTTGGGATGGTAAGAGCTTTCCTCTTATAACTAACACAAGAGACTTTACAAAAAGTGTAAGTGAGGAACTAAAAAAAATTGATCCAGAAGGATATGTAGAAGTTAATTATGCCTTTCTTTTATCACCTCCATATGTCAATGAAGTTTATGATAGTTGGGAGGAGGATTTAAAGAAAGGTATTGGCGCAACAAAACTTTTAGTTATCCCAATGTTTCCACAATATTCCGAAAGTACAATAGCTTCAGGTATAGATGCTTTAGGAAAAGAATTATCGAAAAGAGTAAAGATTCCAACATTTGAGGTAATAACAAACTTTCATAGAACCCACGCATTTATTGATAACTCTGTAAGCCAGGTTGATGCCAAATTAGACGAATTAAGTAAGCAAGGTAAAAAAATCGATAGTTTGATAATTACTTTCCATGGAATGCAAAAAAGAAGAATTGTAAACAAAGGTGACGATTATTATAGACATTGTTACGAAACTTTTTGTTTAATAACAAAAAATTTAAAAAATATATCACCAAATCAATGCAAGATGAGTTTCCAAAGTCGTTTTGGTTCTGAAGAATGGATAACTCCCTACACCGAAGAGGTGGTAAAAAAGCTTATATCAGAAGGAAATAAAGAAATTGCGATTTATTCACCTAGCTTTGTAGCAGATTGTTTAGAAACCACAGATGAGTTAGGCCATGAGTTAGTAAATGAAGCAAAAGAATTGGGTGGAAATATTTATCCTATAGAATGTCTTAACACAAATAAAAATTGGTGTAGAGATTTTGCCAAATACACTTATACTCAAGCAGAAGGATCAGCACAGGACAAGGAGGATATAGAATATCAGCTTGAAAAAAAATATTATGAGAAAATGCCTCAACAAATAATGAACAAAACTTAGCATTACATTAATGCCAGAAACTTTAATTATTTATTCAAGCACCGACGGTCAAACTAAAATTATTTGTGATCGATTAGCAAATTTTTACAGTAATTCAAATAAGATTAAAATTATACCCTTGTCTGAAGTAGATAAATTTGATTTATTAAAATTTAATCAAATTATTATTGGAGCAAGTATAAGATACGGCAAACATTCAAAAAATCTTTATAAGTTTATTCATTTGAATAAAAATATATTAGAGAAAAAAAAGAGTGTTTTTTTTTTCGGTGAATGTAGTTGCTAGAAAATCTGAAAAAAACACCCCTGAAACTAATCCATATATAAAAAAATTTCTAAAAATTTCTAAATGGAAGCCAAGTAAAATTGGTGTATTTGCCGGTAAGGTAGATTATCCAAATTATGGTTTTTTTGACAAGTATGTTATTAAACTCATAATGTTTTTAACAAATGGCCCTACGGATACTTCACAATCATATGAGTTTACTGATTGGTCGAAAGTAGACGATTTTGCAAGAGAATTAGATCTTAATTTTTAGAATAAACGCATAAAAAGTCTTAATTTTTGGGGATTTTAATTAATTTAGTAATACTCTTGTAAAAGTTGTAATAGTATATATATTTATCCTATTATTAAGTCCTTAATAATTCAATCATGAATATCCAAGAACTAAAACTTAAATCATCAGAACAGCTTATTACTCAAGCAGAAGAGCTTGGGATTGAAAATGCAAGTACCTTAAGAAAACAAGAGATACTTTTTGCAATTTTGAAAAAAGTTGCAGAAAAAGAGGAAATTACTGGCGCAGGAGTGCTTCAATTACTTCAAGACGGCTTTGGCTTTTTAAGAGCAATGGAGTCAAATTATCTTCCGGGTCCAGATGACATTTATGTAAGCCCAAGTCAGATTAGAAAATTTGGATTAAGAACAGGTGATACTGTTGAAGGACCAGTAAGAGCTCCAAAAGAAGGAGAGAGATATTTTGCGTTATTGCAGGTAAGTAAAATAAATTTTGAAGAGCCTGATAAGTCTAGGCATAAAATTGCATTTGATAACTTAACTCCTTTGTATCCAGATAAGCAACTTGTTATGGAAGTTGAGCAAGTAAAACCGGAAAAAAAACAAGATTTAACCCCAAGACTTATCGATTTGGTAAGCCCTATTGGTAAAGGTCAAAGATCAATTATTATCTCACCCCCTAAAGCTGGTAAAACTATGATTTTGCAGAGCATAGCCAACTCAATAGCAAAAAATTATCCTGAATGTTATTTAATTGTTTTATTAATTGATGAGAGACCTGAAGAAGTGACCGATATGCAGCGAACTGTTAAGGGAGAAGTTATAAGCTCAACTTTTGATGAACCAGCTCAACGTCACGTAGCTGTCGCTGAAATGGTAATAGAAAAGGCCAAAAGATTAACAGAACATAAAAAGGATGTTGTTATATTATTAGATTCGATCACAAGACTCGGAAGAGCTTACAATGCTGTTATTCCTAGCTCAGGTAAAGTCCTGACTGGTGGTGTTGATGCTAATGCTTTGCAGAGACCAAAAAGGTTTTTTGGTGCTGCGAGAAATATAGAAGAAGGTGGATCACTTACAATTATTTCTACAGCCTTGATTGATACTGGAAGCAGAATGGATGAGGTAATATTTGAGGAATTTAAAGGAACAGGTAATAGTGAAACTGTACTTGATAGAAAAATAGCGGATAAAAGAATTTATCCTGCAATAGACATTACAAAATCAGGGACTAGAAGAGAAGAATTACTTTTTGATAAAAATGATCTTCAAAAAATGAATGTCCTAAGGAGAATTATTGCCCCAATGGGAACGATGGATGCAATTGAATTTATAAGCTCAAAATTAAAGGATACCAAAAATAATGCTGAGTTCTTCAATTCAATGAATAAACCAGCATAGTATTCAAATATAACCCAATTCCCTCATTTCTTTGCCAAATACCTTTTCAATATCATCCTGAATTTTTTTATCTAATACTTTTGTCCAATCGTTACTCGGACCTTTGTTAAAAAATCTAATTTTGTTTTTACTTGTGTCATATACATTTTCACCAAATAATCCCTTCTCCTCTAAATTTTTTAAATTGTTAAATGAGGTCGTTCTTATAATATTTTTGATTTTTTCTGGACTGACCTCAACTGTCATGAATTTTCTTAAAAAGATAACAATTCTTTCCATTACACTCTCAGTATTTGAAATTAGATCTTCATATTTGATTAATAATAAGTTTGAATTTTTTTTTGTCCAAAAATTATAATGATCAGACCATGATCCTAATAATGTAGCTATATCAGCATCATCATTATCTCTCGGCACTCTTGATAAAATTTTTTGAGAAATTAAAAAATTTTTTGCATCTTCATCGTTATCTTTATTATAATGATTTTTAATTGAATCAACCAAATTTCTTGGATCTCTTACTACGTAAATAGTTCCTAAAGTGTGTGACCTATTTGTAAAAGAATTATTATTTACCGCGCAATTTAAATTATGCGTCTTAAAAAACTTTATTTCTTTGGTAAGGTTTATTTTATCCTGTGCTAACAACCAGAATTTAGATATTTCATTAATATCATTAAAATTTTTCGTGAAACCTAAAAAATAGTTTCTAGTTGGAAATTGTTTAATTTTTTTTATTAAATTAAAGTCAAAAATACCATCATTCGTATATAACAAAGATGCTATGATTGATCTCAACCATGTATTTCCACTTTTGGGGTATGATGCTATCCATATAATCATAAAAATTTTAATTATATCCAATAAAATAATTCAGGATATAATAAATTAATGACTATATATGCACTATCTTCCGGACCGGGTGTATCTGGTGTTGCAATCATAAGAATTTCAGGTCCAGAGACTTCTGAAGTAATTAAATTGCTGACCACACGGGATTTGCCAAAGCCTAGAATGGCCACGCTTCGGAAAATAAACAACATCAACACTTCTGAGCTGATTGATGAAGGGATTATATTGTGGTTTCCAGGGCCTGAGAGCTACACAGGCGAGGATATGGCTGAAATTCATGTTCATGGTGGCAAGGCTGTGGTTTTGGCTCTACAGAAAGAGATTGTAAAAATCAAAAATTGTAGATTGGCAGAGCCAGGTGAATTTACAAAACTTGCTTTTCAAAACGGAAAAATAAATTTACTTAAAGCTGAAAGTATAGCTGATTTGATATCGGCAGAAACCGAGATTCAAAGACTTCAAGCCATTAAAATAATGGAAGGTAAATCTTCTGCTAAATTTAATGAGCTACGAGAAAAGCTATTAAAAGTTTTATCGTTTATGGAAGCTAAAATTGATTTTCCAGAGGAAGATTTACCGGAAGAAAATTTAAAAAAAATTAAAAATGACTGCTCAGAAGCACTTAATGAAATAAATAAAATTTTAAACGATCAAAGAGTTGGAGAGATAACAAGAGAAGGTTTTAAAATCGCAATTATAGGTCCGACGAATGCTGGTAAATCAAGTCTTATAAATAATCTATCAAACAGAGAAGTGGCAATTGTTTCTGAAATCGCTGGCACAACGAGAGATGTTGTTGAAACACACTTAAATATTGATGGTTATCCTGTTATTATGTCTGATACGGCAGGTATAAGAGACTCAAAAGATGAAATTGAAAAAAAAGGTATTCGCTTATCTCTAAAAAAAGCCGAAAACGCGGATCTTAAATTAGTGGTAGTTGATGCTAAAAACGTTGATTTAAGCGGTTATTTGAATGATTTATTAAAAAACAATGCAATACTGGTCGTTAATAAATCAGATCTTCTAAATGAAAAATTAGACGCAGAAGTTTCAAAACTAGATCCAGTATTAATTTCATTAAAAAATAATACAAACATAGATATATTAATTTCAAGAATAAAAAATAATTTAAAAAATAAATTTATATCTGAAGAAGATATTCTTATTACTAGGGAGAGACATCGACAACATTTGGTACATTGTGTAAATTATTTAAAAGAATTTTTATTAAAAAATGAAAAAAAGGATTTTGACAAAGCAGCTGAAGATTTGAGATTAGCTACAAGACATTTAGGCATGATCGTTGGAAAAGTTGATGTTGAGGAAATATTAGGCAGTATTTTCAACGATTTTTGCATAGGAAAATAGAACTATTTTGTTAATTTTACTGTGTTTATAGATACACATTAATAAATAAACTCAAAACTTGTAAATATTGTAATCGAATATAAATTCATATCATGAAAAAAGATTTATTCTTTGAAGTAGTAGTTATTGGAGGAGGCCATGCTGGCTGTGAGGCAGCTGCAGCCTCAGCACGTTTAGGTGTCAATACAGCTCTTTTTACCCATGATAAAAATACGATTGGTGAAATGTCATGTAACCCTGCTATTGGTGGTTTGGGTAAAGGTCATTTAGTACGAGAGATAGATGCGCTCGATGGTGTTATGGGGGAAGTTGCAGATAAGTCGGGCATTCAATTTAGGCTATTAAATAGAAGTAGAGGACCGGCTGTAAGAGGTCCGCGAACCCAATCTGACAGATCATTATATAAGAAATTTATGCAAGAAAAACTTGTAAAATACTGTAATTTAAGCATTTTTTCTGATCCTGTAATTGAGTTTATTTTTTCAAATAATGCTATAAACGGCTTTTCAACATTAAAAGGCAATAAAATAAATTGTAATAAATTAATTCTAACAACAGGAACATTTTTAAATGGCCTGATCCATATTGGTGATAAACGTACTCCAGCTGGAAGATATAATGAAAAACCAAGCACCGGTTTAACTGATCAATTGGAAAAATATAAATTTAAAATTGGAAGGCTAAAAACAGGTACTCCACCAAGACTTGATGCTAGAACTATTAATTTTAAAAATTTGGAAAAACAATCAGCAGATGAGAATCCTTATTTTTTCTCTTTTTTAACGAAGGCTACATCTAACAAACAAGTGTCTTGTTCAATGACATACACCAATGAAAAAGTGCACAAGATCATCGAGAAGAATTTATCTAAAAGTGCAATGTATTCTGGAAGTATTCAAGGAGTGGGTCCTAGATATTGTCCATCTATAGAAGATAAGATTGTAAAATTCTCCGAAAAAAACAGACATCAAATATTTTTAGAGCCGGAAGGTCTTAAAGATCACACAATTTACCCAAATGGCATCTCAACTTCTCTACCTGAGGTAGTACAGTCAGAAATACTCAATAATATCAATGGTTTAGAGAATGTAAAAATGATTAGACCAGGATATGCTATAGAATATGATTATATTGACCCTAGGGAGCTATTTCTTACTCTAGAAACTAAAAAAATAAAGAACTTATATTTAGCAGGTCAAATAAATGGAACTACTGGATATGAGGAAGCTGCTGCCCAAGGCTTAATAGCTGGAATAAATGCTGCCTTATCATTAAAAAACATGGAGCCATTCATCCTAGACAGATCTGATGCATATATAGGTGTAATGATAGATGATTTAGTTACTAAGGGTGTTGCAGAGCCATATAGGATGTTTACTTCAAGAGCCGAATACAGATTAAGTCTTAGATCAGATAACGCTGATTTACGACTTACTAATAAAGGTATTCAAATTGGCTTGATTTCAGAAAATAGAAAAGTTAAATTTGAAGATAAGTTTGACAAATTAAGCCAGATTTCCTTTCAAATGTCAAATATCAGTATTTCACCATCAAAAGCAGATAAATTTGGTATCAAAATTGCAAAAGATGGTGTTTTGAGATCTGCTGAGGAGATCCTGGCCCAAAAAGGTGCTGATATGAATAAAATGAGGAAAATTTGGCCTGAAATTAATGATTTTGGACCTGAAATTGATGAGCAAATAGAAATTAATTCACATTATAGAGGTTATTTAAAAAAACAAAATGCTGATATCTTAGCATTTAAACGTGATGAAAATCTTATTATCCCTGATAATATTGATTATGATAAATTTTCTGGATTATCAAACGAGGTAAAAGCTAAATTCAAGAAAATAAGGCCTAAAACAATGGGTCAAGCATTGAGAATCGATGGAATAACCCCAGCTGCTGTATATATTTTGTTGTCACATGTAAAAAGAAAGTCTATTAAGCATATAGCTTAATGGATTCGATAATTTTACAAAATTATTCTCAAATTCCCAATTTTAATGTTTCACGTGAAACTTGTAATGAGCTTGAAAGCTTTATAAAGATGATTCAAGAAAAAAATCGTGAAATCAATATAATTAGTAAAAAAACTTCAGAAAAAGAGGCTATTAGGCAAAGACATATAATTGATTCAGCACAAATTATTGATTTTATTGATTTAAATAGCAATACAACCTCAGATTTAGGATCTGGTGGTGGAATGCCAGGGCTTATTGTTGCAATCTTGATGAAAAAACTAAAAAACAGCATGAAAATAAAACTCTATGAAAAAAGTTACCATAAATGTGTTTTTTTAGGGGAAGTATCAAAAAAGTTAAGATTGAATACAGAAATAATTCAAAAAGATATTTTCGAAGTTAAAAATATAGAGACCGGAACAATTATGTCCAGAGCTTTCAAACCCATGCCAGTAATTTTAGATTTGGTTCATAAGAATTTTAAGAAGTATAAAAATTTAGTTTTATTTATGGGCGAAAGTGGAAGAAAAATTTTAAATGACTCTCTTAAAAATTGGAATTTAGATTATGAAGAAAAAAAAAGTTTAACCAATGAAAATTCATTTTTGTTGAGTATCAAAAAAATGGAAAGAAAAAATTGATGAAAATTATTTCTATCATTAATCAGAAGGGTGGAGTTGGAAAAACAACTACAGTAATTAATCTTGCTTCTGCTTTAACTCAACTTGGAAAAAAAATTTTAGTTATTGATTTAGATCCCCAAGGTAATGCTACAACTGGGCTGGGTTTATCAAATTTAGAGAGGTCTGATGAGACCATTTATGGAATTTTGAATGGAACTAAGTCAATTTCAGAGGTAATAAAAAAAACCAAGTTTAATAAACTTGATTTAATAACTTCAAATGTAGATTTGTCAGGTTTGGAAGTTGAGACAGCCGGGGATAGTGATAGAGCATTTATTTTGAAGGCCAAATTAACCGCATATTTGAATGATTCTAGAGGATCCTATGATTATATACTAATAGACTGTCCACCATCTTTAAGTTTGTTAACAGTAATGGCACTTGTTTGTTCTAACTCACTTTTAGTTCCACTTCAGACAGAATTCTTTGCATTAGAAGGCCTTACACAATTAATGAAAACTATTGAAAGAATAAAAATTAATCTAAACCCTGAATTAAAGATACAGGGAATACTTTTAACAATGTATGATAAAAGAAATAAGTTATCTTCGCAAGTCGAAAAAGAGGCAAGAGATTATTTTAAGGATAAAGTTTACCAAACAGTTATTCCAAGAAATGTAAGGTTGTCAGAAGCTCCATCTCATGGTGTTCCTGTTTTAATATACGATAAGAATTGTCCAGGCAGTAAGTCTTATTTTAGCTTCACAGATGAATTTATTAATCAGGAAAACAAAATAGGAAGTGCTGCATAATGAATAAAATTAAAAAAGGATTAGGTAGAGGATTATCATCTTTAATTGGAGAAACAAAAGTTGAAACTAGAATAAATAAATTATTATTAAGTGAAATTATACCAAATAGGTATCAACCTAGGAAAAATTTTGATCAAGATGATTTAAATGATTTGGCAAATTCAATTAGAGAAAGAGGGGTAATTCAACCAATCATAGTCAGAAAATCTGAAACTAATAATTCAAAATATGAAATTATAGCTGGAGAAAGAAGATGGTTAGCAGCACAAAAAGCTGGCTTACACGATATACCTGTTGTTGTTACAGATGTGAATGATTTAAAATCGTTAGAGTTTGCTATCGTAGAAAATGTTCAGCGTAATGATTTAAATCCACTTGAAGAAGCCGAAGGCTACAAAAGACTTATAGATGAGTTTTCATACGATCAAGACAAGGTCTCTAAATTTATTGGGAAAAGTCGAAGTTATATAACTAATTCACTTAGAATCTTAAGCCTACCAAAAGAAGTTTTAAAGTTTGTAGAGGAAAAAAAAATTACTGCTGGTCATGCAAAAATTTTAGTTGGTTTAGATAATGCAGAATTTGTTGCAAATAAAATCATAGAAAAAAATCTTTCAGTTAGACAATCAGAAAACTTTGTAAAGATTTTTAAAAAACGAGGAGGGTCTAAGCCTAATCATAAAGATCCAAATTTAGTAAATTTAGAAAATTCTATATCAAGCAAAATAGGTTTAAATGTTTTGATCAAGAATTCAAAAAGAAATAAGGGTGTAATCTCAATAGAATATAAAGATTTGGACCAACTTAACAAATTGATAGATATCATTAAAAACAATTATTAATTATTAAGCAGCTGTATTTAAAATAAAATCAGAAATTAAATTTATTGAGTTTGTGTTATTTCTTTTAATTTGAAGCTCGATTTCATTTATTTCTATTATTAGTTTCTCAATAAGGTCTGGTTTCCAAGTTTTGATTTGTTTTTCTACAATTGGTTTATCTTTCCAAAATATGGGTGGTTTAGCATTTCTTATAGTTTCGTTCAGGTTCTTGTTTTTCTCATAACTTAAAATTAGTTTATGAATTTTTTTTAATTTATTTAAAAAAGTTCTAGTAATTAAAATACTATCATCATTGTTGAATATATTATCATTAAGAATATTGATGGTATTTTTCTCATCTTTTACCAAGCAACAGTCAATTAATTCACTAATATTTTTATTTTCACTTAGACAAACTAATTTTTGTAATTCTTCATCTTTGATATTCTTTTTGTTTAGGCAATACATTTCAATTTTGTGTAGTTCATTTTTTAAATTTCTTCTATCACCATTACACTTGTTAACTAAAAAATTTATATTTAAAGGCGAAATATTAATTTTTTTTTGTTTTAGAAAAGTTTCAGTAAATTTGAATAATGTTTCATTATTATCAATATAAAATGGTACACATAATAAATTTTTTTCAAAAATTGATCTAAGTTTTGATTTTTTTTCTAAAGAGTTAGCATTTAATAATATTGCAATTTCTTTTAACTTTTCTTTTTTTTCAATTAAAATTTCAATAATTTTGACAATTTTGTCGGATGCTTGATTTATAATTACAAACTTATCTTCGTCGAATAAAGAACCAGAAAATATACTCTCAAAAAAATTATCTTGGTTTTCTAAAACTTCTCGCTCATGGTATTTGATTATATTGTGAAATTTTGAAGAAAGTTTAAGAATATTTTCGTCTTTTAACCCTTCGTTTTGACCATAAAAAAGAATTAGATTATTTTTAAAAGGGTCGATTTTGTTGATTTCAAACGATTTAATAATCATTCAATTTTTGAAATTTGTAAAATTATTTGACTATTAATCGACCTTGCAAAATTTTCTTTAATTGTTTTCTCGTATTTTTTTTCTTCAAATTCATCATCAAAATTTTTCATATCAAAATTTTCACTTGTATTAAATTTGATTTCTTGATTGGAAGTTTTGATAGTCAATTTTGAGGTCGTTTTGAGTCTATATTGAGTAGTATCTCCTGCCAAGTTTTTTGTCTGAGAAGTTTTTTGGTATAGAATTTTTCCCTCAATAATAATCTTTTTTTTACTATTTGTTTGGCTGAAATTACTCAAGTTGTTAGTAATATTTTTTATTATAAACTCATCTCCGTTTAAATTTATTTTCTCCAAATAAAAATCTGTTTTGTTAACAGATGAGTACATTGGTGTATAACCACAACTATTCAAAAATAAAATGATAGTGATTAGAAAAAAATTCAATTTCATATAATAATATTTAATAGTTTGTTAGGCACAAAAATTTGTTTTTTGATTTTCTGATCTTTTATGAATTTAGTTATTTCACGTTTCTCTTTAATCAATTCTATTAAGTTGTTTTCACTTAAATTTCTTTTTGCAGTCACTAAACCTCTTTTTTTTCCATTAATTTGAATCACATAATTTATATTTTCTTCTAATAATAATTCTTTTTCTACACTTGGCCATTTAATTTCACCTTTATAATCAATTAATTCTAAACTCTCACTTGCAAAGTGTGGAATAACAGGCATCATAGTCATTAGTATTTTGGAGTAGTTATTTATCAGGTTTTCTTTTTTATATTTGCTCTTAAGTGTACTTAGTAATTCAGAGTAAATTTCATGAAAATTAGCAATTATCTTATTATAACTAAAATTGATTAAATTAGTTGTTACATTGTTAATAAATCTATTTGTGATTTTATCTAATTCATTATTAGTATTCTCTGCAGAGTTTTCTTTTATTTTATTTAAAATAACAAAGTTTAAATTCCAGATTTTTTGAATAAATTTATAGGAGGCAGCAATACCTTCATCTGACCACTGAACATCTTTTTCAGGTGGACTGTCAGACAATATAAAAAGTCTTGCAGCATCTGCACCGTAATTCATTATAATTTTTTCTGGATCAATTATATTTCTTTTTGATTTTGACATTGACTCTGAAGGGCCAACTTTAATTTCATTTTCTTTATCATTCATTAAAAATTTTTTTCCATTTAATGTAATAATTTCATCGGGACTTATCCAATTTCCGGATTTGTCTTTATAGGTTTCATGGCAAACCATTCCTTGGGTGAATAAACCGTCAAAAGGTTCAGTAATATCAAAGTTTTTATTTTTGTATGATAAAGCGTTCATAAAAAATCTTGAGTACAAAAGGTGTAAAATTGCATGCTCGACACCTCCAATGTATTGATCTACTGGCATCCAATATTTCACTTCATCAATATCAAATCCACCATCATTCTTATTAGGACTACAAAATCTTAAAAAATACCAAGAAGAGTCTACAAATGTATCAAGAGTATCTGTTTCTCTTGTATATTTTTTTCCATTTATAATGATATTTTTCCAGTCTTTATTTTCATTTAAAGGATTTCCTGAAGTTTCAAATTTATCAATTTTTGGTAGCTCAACGGGTAGTAGTTCTAAAGGTATTTTTTTAGGATTATTATTTTCATCGTACATTATTGGTATTGGGCAACCCCAATATCTTTGTCTTGATACCCCCCAATCTTTAAGTCTAAAATTAACTTTCTTTTTTCCTAATTTATTTTTTTCTAAATATTCGATAGTTTTTGGTATTGAATCTTCTGGACATTTTAAACCATCTAAAAATTGAGAATTAAAAATTTTACCTGGTCCAGTGTAAGCTTCATTTTCAATAATCAATTGATTTGTTTTATCGTCATATTGATGGCCAGATTTATCCAAGGGTTCCACAACAGGTGTGACACTTAAATTATATTTTCTTGCAAAATCGAGGTCTCTTTGATCATGAGCAGGACAACCAAAAACAGCGCCTAATCCATAATCCATTAAAACAAAATTAGCAAAATAAACAGGAACTTTTATTTCTTTATTTAGTGGATTTATTGCTAATAAATCTGTTTTAAAACCAAGTTTTTCTGCAACGGCAATCGATTCTTCTGTGGTACCAGTTTTTGAACATTCATCTTTAAATTTCAAAAATGCTTTGTCATTTTGGTAAAGTTTAGCTAGTGGATGATCAACAGAAAGTGCAAGAAAAGACATCCCAAAAAGAGTATCTGGTCTTGTTGTATAACACTCGACAATTTTTACATCTTTTGAACCAGTGATTTCAAATTTAACCTCACAACCAAATGATTTTCCAATCCAATTTTTTTGCATAACCTTTACCTTATTTGGCCATTTGTTTAATGTATCTAAGCTTCTAAGAAGGTCTTCTGAAAATTTAGTAATATTAAAAAACCACTGATTTAGTTTTTTTCTCTCAACAGGGGCACCAGAACGCCATCCCTTTCCGTCAATCACTTGCTCATTTGCTAATACGGTTTGATCAACTGGATCCCAATTTACGTAGTTTTCTTTTCTATAAACAAGTCCTTTATCGAACATTTCTAAAAAAAAGGTTTGTTGATGTCTGTAATAATCCTTGGAACATGTGGATATTTCTCGATCCCAATCAATAGATAAACCTAATTTTTTAAGTTGAGATTTCATAACAGTGATGTTCTTTTCAGTCCATGTTGCAGGATCTAGATTGTTTTGTCTTGCAGCATTTTCAGCTGGCATACCAAACGAGTCCCAACCCATTGGATGTAAAACATTAAATCCTTGAAGAGATTTGTAACGAGCTAAAACATCTCCAATTGTATAATTTCTTACATGTCCCATATGAATTTTACCAGAGGGATAGGGAAACATTTCTAAACAATAAAACTTTTTTTTTGACTTATCAGAGCTTGTTTTAAAACTTTTATTTTTATCCCAATATGTCTGCCATTTATTCTCAATAACTTTGAAATTATATTTTTCCATGATCTAATTAATACTCTAATTAATATGTTAGTTTAAGGTTTAGGAAATCACCTTTCACTTTTAAAAACACCAGGCATGCTGTATGGAACCTTATTTTTCTCAATGTCTTGTTGACTTAATATTGCAGCCTCTCTTAATATCGCCAATTTAATTTCCCCTGCAAGAGTTGAATCTATTTTTTTGATAATACATTTATTTTTTTCTTCACAGGTTTTTTTATGTATAATTACATTTATTCCATCAGCCCTAATCTCATTTGATAAAAATTTTACAGTTAATTTTAAAGATTCATCTATTGATGAATTTTCATCTGCAAACCAATCAGTTATAATAATGCCACCAGAATAATCGACGTTACTCAAAGGTGTAAAGTCTAGCAAATCAAGCGAAGCTCTCCACATTGCATTTGATGAGGCAAATTCAAATGTGCCACCTTGATTTTTTTTACCACCCATAACTCTAAATCCTTTACCTTCCTCAATATTTTTTTTAACTCTTTCGTTTACATTGGGATCGATTTTTCTTGCATCTGCTGGTTTATAGATCCCACAATTAGTTGTAAGAAAAAAACATAGGATTAAGATTGAATTGATAATAATTAAGTGGAATTTCGATTTCAGTGTCATAATAGATTATTAATTACTAAAGTTTAAATATCACCAAAATTGGGTAAAAAAACATTAAATTGTGTTGCAAAATTGCAACAATTGATCAAAAAATAGGTGTTATTTCAAGCGATAAGGCTCAAAAAGCAGCAATTATGCTAATTATTCGCTGTTATTAATATTAATAATTTTAACAAGGAGAAAATATGGATAACATTAAAAAGATAGGGCTTACAGCTCTAGCTGGTTCTCTTGTAGCTGTTTCTGCTGCTAACGCTGGTTCATTATCAGTAAGCGGTGGAGCTAAGTTTGGTTACGCTGCAAGTGATGGTAACGAGGACTTAGAAACTGACGGTAATAGATTTGGTATGCAAAAATCTATTTCATTCAGCGGTTCAGGTGAAATGGACAATGGTCACACAGTTACATTAACACACAACATGGCTGCAGGATCTACATTATCAACTTCTGTACTTAAGTACGATATGGGTGATTTAGGTTCAATTACATACTCTGAAGACTCAGGTGACGTAGGTCTAGGTAAAATCGATGACTTAATGCCAACTGCTGAAGAAGAGATATGGAATGGTCTAGATGCAGATGCTGATTCATCAAACGAAACTGTAGTTGGAAGAGTTGACACTGGTATGACTGGATTTAACTATGTTTATTCAATGGACATGGCGACAATTCAAGTTGGTTACTCACCAAAAACAACAACTACTAACAACGATGACGGTGCAAACTCTGGTGCTGGTGGTAAAAAATCATCAACATCAATTGCGATTACTGCAACTCCAATGGACGGTCTAACAGTGTTCGGTGGTACTGGTGATAAAGGTACAGGAACACAAGAAGACGACATGGATACATATGGTCTAAAATATGCATTCGGTCCATTAACTGTTGGTTACCAACATTCAGAAATCGATTTCGCTGCTACAACTAGCAACGACTTAGAAACTGATGCGTTTGGTGTATCGTTCCAAGTAAATGATGACTTATCAATCTCTTACGGTGAATCAGAAACAGAAGCTGAAACTTCTACTACTGACCAAGAGCTTGAAGGTATTTCAATTGCTTACTCAATGGGTTCAATGTCAATTGCAGCTCATGCTAACGAAGGTAAAAACCTTTCAAATACAGCAGCGAGAGAGTCAACGCATACAGAAATTTCTTTAAACTTCGCGTTTTAATTAGAAATTACTTAATTATTAAAAAGGCCCCAATTTATGGGGCCTTTTTTTTACTCTTTAATTTGATTTAAAAAAGGCAAGTATTCAATATAAGTTTCATATAAATTTACTGAACTTTTATAAACAGGTTTTCTTGCTTGAGCTAGACTTACAGTTTTAATACCAGTTTTATTTTTAGTATGATCAATACAATTATCTTCCCAATCTAAATTACAAAATTTGATTAACTTTTTTGTTTCATTTTCTTGATCATTTACTAATTTTTCATAATCACATTCATAAATTAAATTTGGTAGTTTGAATTTCCAGAATTTCATTAAATCTTTGTAAAGTTCAATAAATTTTATCAAGTGTTCTTGATTATAGGTCCATGTAAGAGCAGAGGCATCAAACATATTTTTATAAATGGATAAAGCTGTATCTTTAATATTTCTATTAATATGAATTATTTTGGCGTCAGGGAATAATAAATGTATATGTCCAATCCACATGAAATTTAAAGGCGCTTTGTCTAAAATTATCGAGTTTTTGTCATAGACCATAAATTTACTTAAGATTTTCGGGGAAAATTTCTCAATATTTAAATTTTTAATGAGTGCATCTTCCTTCAATTCTAATTGATTATTTTTAAGGAATGCATTTTTAAGAACTGGAAGCTCACCAGCACCATACACTTTTGAATGTGAAGAAATAATTTGATGCATAAGTGTGGTGCCAGATCTTGGGAGGCCAACAATGAAAATCAATCTTGGTTCGTCATTATGTTTTTTATTTTCAAATTTATGCAATTCAAATTCACTTTTAATTTTTTGAAAAAGCTTAATTTGATTATTGATATTTGCATCTTTATAAGTCTTAAACATATTTTCATTTCCTTTGATAAAATAATTAGACGACTCTTTATGATTTTTTTGATCAGTGAAAGATTTTGCTAGTGCAAAACATAAAGTTGCTTTATCAAAATAAGTTAATTTTTCGTTTTTAAGTTTATCTTGCATCACAGTTTGATGCTCAATATCTTTTTCATAATTATTGATACTACTGTACATTTTGTGTGCAATAATATTATTTGGAAATTTTTCATGTAATATTTTCAAAATTTTTTTTGAGTTTTCAAAATCCCCTTTAATTTGAAATGCGCCTGCATAATTAATCAATAAAGTTTCATGATTGTTGTCAATTTCAAATCCTGCTTTATATAATGCTATCGCTTCATCTATTTGGTTCAAGTCACTTTTGAGATTTGCATAATTAACAAGAACACTTAAATTTTTAGGGTGTAACTTTATAGCTTTTTTAAATAATTCTTCAGCTTCTTCAAATCTTTCTGTGGTTCTGTATAAAGCACCTAAATTACACAATAAGCTATAAGCATCTGGTCTTACATTTATGCCAGATTTAAATGTGCTCTCAGCCATAACAAGGTTGTTTAATTGTTTGTATGATAGACCAATAAAATTATAAAATGGTGTTTGAGTAGGATCTTTTTTTAATAAAACTTTCGTTTTTTCTATAACTTTCTCATAACTACCAGATAAAAAAAGATTATTAATTTTTTTTAATTCAGACTTAATAAATTGAATATCTAATTTTTTGACCATGTTAATTAACTTTAAAATATGAAATTGATGCTATTCCGTATAAATTAAGATTTTTTAAAGTCTTAATATTAGATTTAGTTATTCCACCAAGACATACAACTTTTTTCTTTGTTTTTTTCATTAAATTAAAAAATTTATATATTCCTAAGGAATTTTTGTTTTTAATGGAAGGAAACAATGGTGATAAGAATATATAATCGATTTTTTGCATTTCTTTAATTCTAATTTCTTTTAAGTTATGTGCAGATCCTAACAACTTAAATTTTTTATTCAAATTATATGAATTGAAATTTAACTCCTTGTTAAAGGATGGAATATAAGCTCCATCTAGCTTAAGTCGCATCGCCAACTTTATATTATTGCTTAAAAAAAATTTTAATCCTTTATTATTACAAGCTTTCTTAATTTTTAAAATTTTTTCAAGGTTAGGGGTTTCTTTGTAATTTCTATATATTACGTGTGTTTTTTTTGGTAAATTATTAATTAAAATATTGTCATATTTATCAATATAACAAAAAAGCTTTAAAGATTTATTATGCATAGTTCAGTTATTAACTTAATCGATATTGAAAATAAATTAAATGTTTTGGTTGATCAAAAAATAAGAAAACCAGAAATAATAGCTGTAAGTAAAACATTTGATATTGAACATATAAAACCAGTTTTAGAGTATGGTCATAAAAACTTTGGTGAAAATAAAATACAAGAAGCGATCTCTAAATGGACTGATGTTAAAAAAGAACACACAGACATTAAACTTCATATGCTAGGTAAAGTTCAGACAAACAAGGTAAAATTCTTAATACCTTTATTTGATTATTTACATTCATTAGATAATTTTAAATTAGCTGAAAAAATTGCCAAAGAAGAAGTAAAAAAAAATAAAAAAATAAAAATTTTTATTCAAGTCAATCTTGGAGAAGAAGAGCAAAAAAATGGAATAAACTTAAAGGATTTAGATAATTTTTATTATGAGTGTAAAAAGAATCTTAACTTAGATATTATTGGTTTGATGTGTCTTCCTCCACAAAATGAGAACCCTCAAAAATTTTTTCAAAAACTGAAAGAATGTTCAGATAAGTTTGGATTGACAGATTTAAGCATGGGAATGTCAAATGATTACGATGTGGCCTGCAAATTCGGCTCTACTTTTTTGAGAATTGGAACAAAGATCTTTGGTGAAAGAGGTTAGTCTATCTTTATATAATTTTTTTTGTTTAGAATCTTTATCAAAATTTTCATGTCATTTTCAGAAATAGCTATACACCCTGCTGTGGGTTTGTAATTATTTGTAAGATGGAGAAAAATGGCACTGCCTTTAAGTGGAATAATTTTTTTTCTATTATAATCTAGTTCGATTAAAATGTCGTACTTACGGTCCTTTCTGTAAAGTTTTTCACATTTTATTTTTTTTTTTGAAATATAAATGAGTTGATTGTAATGCTTGCTTTTTGGATCATCACACCAACCCATATTTTTTTTTATTTTGATTTTTCCAATTTTTGATTTGAATTTTAAAATTCGATCTGGTCTATAAAATATTCTATTTAATTTAAACTTCCCTTTTGGTGTACATTTATCGCCTTCTATTTTATTATTTGTAAGTCCATTTTTACCGATACAACATCTGAATTGAAAATCATCGATTTCGAGTATATGTTTGTTCCTAACTCTAATAATCATAATAATTTATGTTAAGTCAAAATATTTTTATTCTTAATTCAAAAACATTGTACGACATTTTAATTGAACTTAAAAATCTATTAAATTTTAGTATTTTGCATATGAATGAAAAAGATTTGAATAAAAATACGTTTGATGACTATAAGAATTATATACTATTAACTAATGACCTTAAAAATTTAAAGAAAAATCCATATATAGATATGGCGAAAGTTCTGGTAATTGATGAAATTCCAATTCCACTTAAACAATTGATTGAAAAAATTAATATTTTTATTCTAAAGGAAAGTTACCAAACACAATCAAAAAAAAAGATTAAAGATTATTACTTTGATTTAAATAATAGGACAATTTTTAAAAAAGAAAAGAAAGTAAAATTAACAGAGAAAGAGTTACAATTAATTTTATATCTTGATTTAAAAAAAGACCCTCAGAATATTATTAAATTGCAAAATGAAATTTGGGGTTACAATAAAGATTTAGAAACTCACACAGTTGAAACTCACATTTATAGATTAAGAAAGAAAATTCAAAAAGAATTTAATGACGAACAATTTATTAAAAGTAACAAAAAAGGTTATTCTCTCTGATTAAGAAATTTTTTGAATTTCTACGTTAAAACTTATGACTATTCTATCCTCCCCAGATAAGTTTTCTTCAACAGAGTGATGGAAATAAGATGGAAAAATAAGCAAATCTCCTTCCTGTGGTGTAAAGGTTACTGCTTCAATATTTAAATCGTTTTGAACAGATTTTCTTGGTGCTTTAATTAATCTTTGATCGAGTGGATCATAAAACTTTATTTTCCCACAATTTTCTTTTGCTTTTACGTAATATGCTGCACTTAAATGACAATTAGGATGAAAGTGTCTCATATTAAATGAATCTTTTCTATTAATAATAGACCACATACCTTCAAATGTAATATGCTCTGGCTTACATTTCCATGCATAATCTTTAGTAATAATTTCATAGAGAACTGGAGATATAGCATCGACAAATTTTTTTGCCTCTGGGCTTTTTGCTATTTGCCAATAAGGGGAATGCCATCCTCCCTCATTAGAAGCTTTAACACCTTTGGCATCTTCTTTTTCAAGATTATAAATATAATTTTCTAAATCTTTATTTAATTCTTCATAACCTTTAATTTTGCATTCAAATAATGGAGTAGGGAAAAGTTTATATACTTTTTTTTCGGGCATTTAAATCCTAGCACCTAAAATTTGAATTATTTTTGAGGAAAGTTCTGTACCTTGTTTTAAGCATTCGTTAATTTCCTTTTTTTTTATATATTCATTTAAAAATCCAGCTGCAAATAAATCACCCGCGCCTGTTAAGTCAACTATATTCAAGTTTTCTTTAGCCGGAAGCTCAAAAACTTTATCATTTTTTATTCCCATTGACCCATTTGCTCCTCTAGTGATAATTATAACTTTGTTTAAGGTTTTTGCAAAAGAAATTACTTCATCAAATTTTTGAGCATTAATCAAAGACATTATTTCTTGTTCATTAGCAAAAACAATATCCAATTTATTTTTAACAAGATCCAAGAAATTATCTCTATGCCTATCTACGCAAAACAAGTCTGATAAAGACATCGCAGATATATTCGAGTTTTGAATTGCTTTATCAAATGCTTTTTTTGGTTCACCTTCATCCCAAAGATAACCTTCTAATAAAGTAATTTCAGCTTTTTTGACTATATCTCCATTAATATCTTTTTCATTTATTTTGCCAGCTGTACCCAAGTATGTAACCATTGTCCTTTCAGAGTCAGGAGTAATTAGTATTAAACAGGTGCCTGTAGGTAATATTTCTTTTTTCTTTTTATACAGATATTCAACTTTTTCTTTAATTAATCCCTCTTCATATTTAATTCCTAGATTATCATCAGAAATTTTTCCAATAAAACCAACTTCATTACCCAGTTGGGATAATCCAACAATAGAATTTGCAACAGATCCACCTGATACAGTTTTTTCAATTGTTAATTCTGATAATAATTTTTTGAACTCATTTTCATCAAATATAAGTTTCATGGTACTTTTGGTTAATTTATTTTTTTTGATAAAATCATCTTCTACTTTACAAATTACATCAACAATAGCATTGCCTATTCCTAAAATTTTCATATTAAGCTTTTTTTGTCTTAAGAGGTTTTTTCCTATTAGGATAACAAGTGGTACAAATTTTACAAGATATTCCAAAACAATCCCTTGCTTTACAATATTCCCTGCCATAATAAATTATTTGAAGGTGCAATTTGTTCCAATTTTTTTTTGGAAAAAGTCTCTTTAAATCCTTTTCTGTTTGCACAACATTTTTTCCATTGGTTAAACCCCATCTTTGGGCAAGCCTATGAATATGAGTATCAATTGGAAAAGCGGGATAACCGAAACCTTGAGACATGACTACACTTGCTGTTTTGTGACCAACACCAGGAAGTTTCTCTAACTCTTCAAATGTTTTTGGAACTTTACCTGAGTGATTTTCAATTAACAATTTTGAGAGATTATAAATACTTTTTGCTTTAATCCTAAAAATTCCAATCTTTTTAATTAATTTTTCAATTTTTTTTCGACCTAATTTTTTAAAATGAATAGGTTTATAATATTTTGGGTAAATATTTCTGGTAACATTATTTACATTTACATCAGTACACTGTGCTGAAAGTAGCACAGAAATTAATAGAGTAAAAACATTTCTACTTTTTAAAGGGACCTTTATTTTTGGATAAGTTTTATTTAAGAGTTTTAAAACAATTTTTGCTCTCTGAACTTCGTTCATTACCTGAAATTCATTAAATCTCTCATTGAATATAGACCAGGCTTTTTATTCATTAACCATTTTGCTGCAGATAAAGCACCCTCTGAATAAAGAGCTCTATCAAAAGCCTCATGGTTTAATGTTATAATTTCTTTTCCACTTGAAAATTTTACTTCATGTTCACCAATAATCTCACCTCTTCTGAGTGAATTAAAATTAATTTTATTTCCATAGGGGAAGTTTTTTTTATTCAAATATTTTTTTCCAATTAAATTGTAAAAGTTTTTATTTTTGCCAACAGCGATTCCTTTGCCTAACATTAAAGCGGTTCCAGAAGGATAATCTTTTTTATGTTTATGATGAATTTCAAATATTTTACTTTTAAAATTTTTTCCAAGGGAACTAGAGGCAATCTCTGTTAGGTACATTAAAAGATTTATACCTAAACTCATGTTTCCAGCTTTAAGAATAGGTATTTTTTTTGAGAATTTTTTAATTAAATTTTCCTCTTTCTTTGTAAAACCTGTTGTTCCTATCACAACTCTTTTTTTCAATTTCGATGCAATCTTCAATACCTCAAAAGTACATTTAGGAACTGTAAAATCTATTATCAAATCAGATTTCTTGAAGGAAACTTCTGAATTATTTTCAATTTTTATTCGATTTATTTTTTTATTTACTACTCTACTTTCTGTGAGAGCAGATATGTTGAAGTCTTTATCTGAATTTGCTGATTTTATTATTTGTTGACCCATTCGGCCCATGCATCCAGTTATAGCTAAATTAATTTTTCTCATCTGTAGATAAGATTAGAAGCTATCATAATAGTGACAAGTATTATAGGCTAAATAAATATTTTTTTAAAATTTAGAGTTAAATTCGTTTTTAACTATTCCAGAAACTTTTAGCTTTTTGAAAAAATTTTTTAATTGTTGGATTGGACTTTTCATTTTCAATTTTTCTGAATTTTTCTAATAATTCTTTCTGTTCTTTATTTAAATATACTGGAACTTCTGTTTTGACTTGCACATATAAATCACCATAATCTCCACGTCTCATGAAAGGCATTCCTTTTCCTTTTAATCTAAATTGTTTACCATCTTGAGTGCCATCAGGAATTTTAATCTTAGCTTTTTTTCCATCAATTGTTGGAATTTCAATTGTTGTTCCTAGAGCTGCATCTGCAATTGAAATTGGAAATTCAAAAAAAAGATTTACATCTGATCTTTTGAATAAGTCGTGATTTTTAACATTGATAAATAAATACAAGTCTCCGCTAGCACCTCCTCTTGTTCCAGCCTCACCTTTTCCAGCAAGTCTTATTCGGGTTCCATCATCTACACCCTTTGGAATGGTTACAGAAACTTTTTTAGAAGTTTGTTTGTTTCCTTGTCCACTACAATCTGCACAAGGGTTAGTAATTTCTTCACCACTTCCAGCACATTGAGGACATGTTTGTTGTACAGTAAAAAATCCTTGATTAGAACGTACTCTTCCATTTCCCCCACAATATGTACATCTATCTGGACTATATCCTGGTTTTGATCCATTACCTTTACAGGTATTACATTTTTCAGATGTTGAAAATTGTATATTTTGTTTTTTTCCTGAATATGCTTCTTCTAATGTTATAGAAAGATCATATCTTAAATCTGAGCCTCTATTATTTGAGTTTCTTCCTCTAGAACTTCTTCTTCCGCCACCGCCGAAATCGCCAAAAAAATCCTCAAAAATATCAGAGAAATCAGCACCGCTAAAACCTCCAAAACCCCCAAAACCACCTCGACCACCACCGCCATTTTCAAAAGCAGCGTGACCAAAATTATCATAGTTTTCTTTTTTTGATTTATCAGAAAGGACACCATAAGCTTCACTAGCTTCTTTGAATTTATCTTCGGCAACTTTGTCACCTGGATTTTTATCAGGATGATATTTTACAGCTAGTTTTCTATAGGCTGACTTTAGTTCTTCTGGGCTTGCGCTTTTGTTAACACCCAAGACATCATAATAATCTCTTTTTGCCATGTATATAACTTGGACAGATAGATGTCAGTTAAGCGCTTTTTTCTTTATTTTCGTCTTTTACTTCCTCAAAATCCGCATCGACAACATTATCGTCTTTTTTTCCTTTTTCATCATTACCTTCATCTTTTTTAGAGTCAGGTTTAGTGCTTTGTTGTGATTTATAAATTGCCTCGCCAAGTTTCATTGAAGCCTGGACCAGAGCTTCAGTTTTTTTCTTAATATCGTCTGTATCTTCACCTTTTAAAGACTCTTTTAAAGCACTAGATCCGTCTTCAATTGCTTTTTTCTCTGCATCTGAAATTTTTGATCCATGCTCTTTAAGGTTTTTTTCTGTTGAATGAATTAAGGTATCAGCTTGATTTCTTACATCAACCGACTCTCTTTTCTTTTTGTCAGCTTCTTTATTAGCTTCTGCGTCTTTGACCATTTTCTCGATCTCCTCGTCGCTTAAACCACCTGAAGCTTGAATTTGAATTTTCTGCTCTTTGCCGGTCCCTTTATCTTTTGCTGAAACATTAACAATTCCATTTGCATCAATATCAAAAGTAACCTCAATTTGTGGCACACCTCTTGGAGCTGGTGCAATACCAACTAGCTCAAAGTTACCTAATAATTTGTTGTCAGTTGCCATTTCTCTTTCCCCTTGAAGAACTCTTATAGAAACAGCTGGTTGGTTATCTTCAGCGGTAGAAAAAACCTGACTTTTTTTTGTTGGTATAGTTGTATTTTTATCAATCAGTTTTGTCGATACTCCTCCTAAAGTTTCAATTCCTAAAGACAATGGAGTTACATCTAATAACAGAACATCTTTTACATCACCTTGTAATACTCCAGCCTGAATAGCTGCTCCCATTGCAACAACTTCGTCTGGGTTAACACTTTTATTTGGCTCTTTACCAAAGAAATTTTTTACCTCATCGATAACTTTTGGCATTCTAGTCATACCACCAACCATTACCACTTCATCAACATCGCTTGCTGAAATTCCAGCGTCTTTTAGAGCAGTCTTGCATGGTGGAATTGTTCTAGCTATTAAATCTTCAACTAGCGCCTCAAGTTTTGCTCTAGTCATCTTAAGATTGATGTGTTTTGGACCCGTTTTATCAGCAGTTATAAAAGGCAAGTTTATATCTGTTTGTTCAGCTGCAGATAGCTCAATTTTTGCTTTTTCAGCAGCCTCCTTTAATCTTTGTAAAGCTAATTTATCTGATTTTAAATCAATACCACTATCTTTTTTAAATTCATTAATTAAATATTCCACGATAGCATTATCAAAATCTTCACCACCTAAAAAAGTATCACCATTTGTAGATTTAACTTCAAATACACCATCACCTAATTCAAGTATAGACACATCAAAAGTTCCACCACCCAAATCATACACTGCAATTTTTTTGTTTTGTTTTTTATCTAAACCATATGCCAACGATGCTGCAGTAGGTTCATTAATAATTCTAAGAACTTCTAAACCAGCGATCTTACCCGCATCCTTAGTTGCTTGTCTTTGTGCATCATTAAAATATGCAGGAACTGTAATTACTGCCTTTGTAACAGCTTGACCTAAATATTTTTCAGCTGTCTCTTTCATTTTTTGAAGTATAAAAGCTGAGATTTGGGATGGTGAATATTTTTCACCTTTAGCCTCAATCCACGCATCTCCTTTTTCTGAATTTACAATTTTAAATGGCGCTGCTTCAATATCTTTTTTAACAGTTGAGTCTTCAAAATTTCTTCCTATCAATCTTTTTACTGCAAATATAGTATTCTCTGGATTTGTAACGGCTTGCCTTTTGGCTGGTTGACCAATTAATTTTTCATTTTCTTCTGTAAAAGCTACAACAGAAGGAGTTGTTCTTGCACCCTCAGCATTCTCTAAAACTTTAGCCTGGCTACCTTCCATAATAGCAACACAAGAGTTCGTTGTTCCTAAATCTATACCAATTATTTTGCTCATATTTTTTATCTATTAACCTCCATATAGGTGTTAAATTTAATTCTACAAGTTGAACTAATCATTATTTCCATCAGATTTTTCTTTATTTTCCTCATCTTTTTTATCCTTATTGTTAGATTTTTTTGAAACACCAACAAGCGAGGGTCTCAATAATCTATCTTTTATCTTAAAACCTTTCTGTATTTCTTGCACAATTGTACCAGATTCTTTGTGATCATCTTCTATCTCTAACATTGCTTGATGCAAATTTGGATCTAGTTTTTTATTTAGACATTCAATTTGCTCGATATTATTTTTTGAAAAAATTGATAATAAATCTTTATTGATAATATCGAAATGTTCTAAAGTCTTTTTTAAAGCCTCAGTATCTTTTAATGCAACATCATTTTTTAAAATTTGTTTTGACCTCTCAAGGTTATCTATTAAAGCTAGAGCTTCTTTTGCAAAAACAAAACCACCATATTCAAAAGCCTCGTCTTTTTCTTTTTCATATCTCCTTCTTTGATTTTCCATTTCAGCAAAAGTCCTAGTAATTTTATCCTCAAGCTCTAAAATTTTTTCCTCTGGAGTTTTCTCTTCTTTCTGCTCTTCTGTATCTTTTTTGGCTTCTAAATTTTCATCATCTAGCTGTTTTTCAGATGCCTGACTTGTATCCTGATTAATATCATTTTTGTCTAAGTTTGGGTTTTCTTTATTTTCCATATGTTGTTATATGGTAAGAAAATTAAAAATTTCTAGATGTTTAAAAAAAAAATTAAGAAACTCTTAATAGGCACAAATAATAAGGGAAAATTGAGAGAAATAAGGAATTTATTACCCAAAAAAATTAAAACATTTCCGACGTCAAAATTTAACTTAAAAAGCCCGAGAGAGACAGGCAAAACTTTCAAACAAAATTCTTTAATAAAGTCTAAGTATTTTTCTAAAAAATCTAATTTAATTTGCTTAGCAGATGACTCTGGATTAGAGATAGATGTTTTAAACAAAAGGCCTGGTGTAAAATCTGCAAGATGGGGAGGTACAAAAGGTGATTTTACTAAAGCCATCAAAAGAGTTTATAAAGAATTAGATAAAAAAGATAAAAGCTGGAAGGAAAAAAAAATAAAAGCACGTTTTATTTGTGCTCTGTCAATTTGTAATTTAAAAAAAAAGATAGCATGTGTAATTGGTAAAGTTGAGGGTACAATTTCAAAAGAACCCAAAGGTTTAAATGGTTTTGGATATGATCCAATTTTTATTCCTAACCAAAGCAATTTAACTTTTGGTCAAATGAAACCTGCAAGAAAGTATAAATTAGATCACAGGTATAAAGCTTTTAAGAAAATTAAAAAATTTTTTTAATTTCACCATTATCAATTTTGTAAAAATTTAATCTGTGGTTAATTTTATTATTTTCTATGTCAAAAATACCAATTTTTCCTTTAAAGGATGTTTCTTTCTGAAATAATTTTTTTATATCTGTAAGACCATTTTTAATCGTTAAATAATATATTAGGCCTACCAGATCGTAATTTAATAATGCTAAATAACTTGGTTGTTCTTTAAATTCCTTATAATATTTGATTTCAAAATCCTCTAGGTTTTTTTTATTTATCGATGGATAGAAAATTGGCTGTATGCTTGTTTCTTCTAAAATGCTTTTATCAAACCATTGATTGAAAGATATTATATATTTATCCTTTGGAGAAACATCAGTATATAAAAGTGAAGTAATCACACTCTTTAAGCTTTGATCGAAGTCTGAAATAATAACAGAGTCAAATTTTACATTTCCTATGGTGTATTTTTTTTCTAGCTTTTTTAATTGCATATCTTTATCTGGAAGATCTGAATTTTCTACTCTTTTAATTTCATCCAATAAATTTTGTTTTCTAATTTTATAATTTGTTATTTTTTCAATTTGTGCTGTGAGTTTTGTAGGCTCAGTATCATAAATATAATGTTTTAATATATCTAATTTAGATTTTTTAATTGCATCCTTAATTTCAATTTCATATCCAATCTTTGGAGTGAGAAATATAGTTTTATTAATTTCATTAGATTTAATAAACTTTTTTATTGTGTTTAATTGTGAAGTTGCGTTGATACCACTACTGATAATATTATCAGGAATATTTTTAGTTTTATTTGTAAAAGAGATAAAAATTACATCTTTTATTTTATCTAAATTAGTTAAACTTTCATAAAATACAGGTCCTAAAATAATGTTTATTCCCATGTCTTTGAGTTCTAATGCAGACTTCAAACTTTGATTAGCATCAGATCCACTATCTTTTGGATAAAGTTCTAGTTTATTTGAGCCAATATCTTTTAATGCGATTCTGGCAGATTTTATTAATTGTTGACCAAGACTTTTATTTTCACCAGTCATTGGCACTAATAACCCAATTTTAATTTGTTGATCCTCAGAAAAAGCTAATGAGTTAAATTTTGTTAAAAAAATGAAAGTGATAAGTAAAATTTTAAAATATTTAAACATTTTAGTGATAGTGTATTATTTTATTAAAAATTATGCCCATGGGTTTTAAATTCTACAATAATAATAAAACTAAAAAAGGGCTTTATTTAGTCCCAACACCATTAGGGAATATGGGTGATATTACCTTAAGAGCAATTGATATTCTAAAAAAATCTGACTACATTTTATGTGAGGATACTCGAATATCAAACGTCTTATTAGATAAGTACGCAATTAAATCAAAACTATTAACCAATCATAAGTTTAATGAGAAAAAAAACTTATTAAAATTCCTAAACATTCTTAACAAGGGATCCGTGGTCTCCTTGATTTGTGACGCTGGAACTCCAACAATTTCTGATCCAGGAAATATTCTTATCAGTGAATGCATAAAAAATAAGATTAATGTTATTCCCTTGCCGGGTGCATCTTCAGTTTCTTTAGCAGCTTCAATTAGTGGTTTTGTTGGAAAATTTTTCTTTTATGGATTTTTTCCCGAAAACAAAGGAACGATTGCTAAAGATATGAGTGTTTTATCTAATTTGGATATATCAATTATATTTTTTATATCCTCTAAAAAATTCAAAAGAATTATACCATTTTTAAAAAAGTATTTTCCAAATCGACAAATTGTAATTTGTAAAGAGATGACAAAATATTATGAACAATATATACGCGCTGAGATAAATAATATTGACGAAACTAATTTTGAATTAAAAGGTGAACTTACATTAGTGCTATCAGAAAAAAAAATAAAAGAAAAAAGCTCACATTTTTTATCTGAATCAGATAAGTATATGATAGGTAAAATGATAAATAAATTTACTACAAAAGAAATCTCGGAAATTATAAGCAAAAATAGTAAAATTTCTAAAAAAGAAGTTTACAATTATTGTTTAAAAATAAAAAATGAAAAATAGAATTATATTAATACTTTGTTTATCTTTATTATTATTTGGATGTGCTGGTGTTTCATCTAAGGGTATTTTTGGAACCGGCGTTAGTGTTGCTTTTGATCCAAGATCTGTAGGTACTCAAATCGATGACTCTATTATGCAAAAAAAATTATCAACAAAAATCGTTTTGTTAGATAAGAGTTATATTTTATCTGTTAATTCAAAAGTATTAGATGGTAGGATTTTTTTGACGGGCAAAGTGGATAACCCTGAGGAAAAATTAAAGTTAACAAAATTAGCGTGGGAAATAGAGGGTGTTAGATCTGTGAGAAACGATATAAAAGTTAAAGAAAAATTTAACTTTCAGCAATCTGCAAAAGACATTTTGATTACATCGCAGCTAAGAACAGCTCTTATAATAAATAAAAATATTAAAGCAACGAATTATCAAATCGATACTTACAAAAAAAAGATTTATATTTATGGAATCGCTATCACATCTGATGAGAGAGATCTTGTGCTTGAAGAAGCAAGAGAAATACCAGATGTTGAAAATATTATTGCTAGTATTTTATTAGTTGAGGATTTGCGGATACAAAAAAATTAAATTATTTTTTATAATCAATAACGTCAGCAGAATAAGCTGCAATAGATGCTAAATTTAAAATTTCTGAAGTCGAACTTCTCAAAGGTGCAATTTCAATCGGTAATCCCAAACCGATAAGTAAAGGGCCTATTACTTTTGCTCTACTCATAGATTTAATCATTTTATATGAAATAGCTGCACTATGTTGACTAGGCATTATCAAAACATTTGAATTTCCAACTATTTCGGAGAAGGGATACAAATCTTTGTAAATTTCTTCTAGAGCAACATCTGGCTGCATTTCACCATCAAATTTGAAATTAACTTTTTTCTCCTTTAAAATTTTTACTGCATCACTAATTCTTTTAGTTCTATCTGTTGCTGGCTCACCAAAAGTTGAATGAGATAAAAAAGCAACTTTAGGGTCAAAACCAAAAAGTCTCACAACTCTTGCTGCGGAAGTTGCCATATCAGCAAGCTGATTTGCATCAGGGTACTCGATTACAGAAGTGTCGCAAATAAAGATTGTTTTTCCCCTGTTGACTACTAGATTTAAACCAAACATTATTTCACCAGGTCTTGGATCTACGACTTTTACTATTTTTTCTAGCGATGAAGAATATCGTCTGGTATTTCCTGTTACCATTGCATCTGCATCTTCACAAGCAACCATACAAGATGCCCAAATTACCCTGTCATTTTTAACCAGTCTATCACAATCCCACTCAAGCATACCTTTTTCTCTTTGAAGTTTTTTAAATAGATATTTCGTATATTTTTGTCTACTCGGATTATCTTTGGAGTTTACAATTTTGATATCAAAGTTTTCATTGTAACCAATTTTTTTAATTTGTTCCTTAATCTTTTCTTCTTTTCCAATAAGAATAGGAGTTCCTAATTTAGAATTTTTAAAAGCAATAGCTGCTTTAAGCATATTTTCATCTTCACCATCTGCAAAAATAACTTTTTTTGGATTTTTCTTAATATAATCGTTTATACCCTGCATGATTGTTACTGTTGGATCTAATCTTTGCTTTAGTTGGTCTTTATATGTATCAAAATTATCAATCTTTATTCTCGCTACGCCAGTCCTCATAGCTGCTTTGGCTACTGCCGCAGGAATAACACTTATTAGTCTGGGATCAAATGTAGAAGGTATTATGTAGTCTTTTCCATAATGAGGTCTTTCTCCACCCATTGCTGCAACTACTTCATCAGGCACATCCTCTTTTGCTAAGTTAGCAATCGCGTGTGCTGCAGCAACTTTCATTTCTTCATTAATTGTTTTTGACCTCACATCAAGAGCACCCCTGAATATATAAGGAAAACCAATAAGATTATTCACTTGGTTGGGATAATCTGATCTTCCTGTTGCAATAATTGCATCATTTCTCACTTCTTCAATTTCTTCAGGAGTGATTTCTGGATCAGGGTTTGCACAGGCAAAAATTATTGGATTTTTTGCCATTTTTTTTACCATATCTTTTGTTAATGCTCCTTTAACGGAGAGACCCAAAAATACATCAGCGCTTTCAATTGCATCACTTAATACTCGTGTTGATGTCTTAATAGCGAAAGCAGATTTCCATTGATTTAGATTTTCTCGGCCCTCATAAATTACTCCTTTACGATCAACCATTGTTAAATTTTCCTGAAGCACTCCACTGTTTTTAAATAAATTAGCACACGCCATGGCTGAAGCTCCAGCTCCATTTATAACAACTTTAATCTCATTTATTTTTTTTTTTGTAATATCCAAAGCATTTATTAAAGCTGCAGTTGTGATTATTGCAGTTCCATGCTGGTCATCATGGAAAACTGGAATGTCTAAAATTTCTTTAAGTTTTTCCTCTATTATAAAACAGTCAGGTGCAGCAATATCTTCAAGATTTATACCTCCAAAACTTGGTGCAAAGTTTTTAATACTATTAATTATTTCTTTTGGGTCAGAGGCATCAATTTCGAGATCAATAGAGTCTATATCTGCAAATCTTTTAAATAAAACTGCTTTACCCTCCATTACTGGTTTTGATGCTAAAGCACCAAGGTTTCCCATTCCCAAAATAGCTGATCCATTGCTTATTACAGCAACAAGGTTACCTTTACTTGTATAATCAAATGCAGCTTCGGGATTTTCACTTATTGCTTTGACCGGTGCTGCCACGCCAGGTGAATATGCCAATGCGAGATCCCTTTTTGTTGTCATATTTTTTGAAGATGAAATCTCAATCTTCCCAGGTTTTTTATGGCTATGAAATTCTAAAGCTTCTTTATCTGTGTAATGATCAACTTTTGTTTTTTTCATTTTTGTTAATTAGGTGTACAAATGGGGTAAAATTAAGACTAATATGATTTATGAACTTGATTAAGTCAACAGGGACTTTTGGTTTTTATACTATAATCAGCAGAATACTTGGTTATTTGAGAGATATTATGATTGCTATATTTCTTGGGACAAGTTTTTTAGCGGACGTTTTTTTTGTTGCATTTAGAATACCTAATACATTCAGGCGACTATTTGCTGAAGGAACATTTAATGCAGCTTTCGTTCCAACCTATACCTCAAAGCTTGTAAAAGGAAAAAATCAATCTAACAAATTTGCAAATGATGTTTTTAATATTTTATTTTTGATTTTGCTTTCCTTGACACTTGTCGCACAAATTTTTATGCCAGGATTTGTAAGTCTTCTTGCACCTGGATTTGTAGAAAATCCTGAGAAAATTGAATTAGCAACTAAATTAACGAGAATTACCTTCCCTTTCCTGATGCTTGTTTGTTTATCCTCTTTTTTTTCAGCTATTTTAAATTCACATAATAAATTTGCTGCAGCATCTGCAGCACCAATTATTCTAAATGTAGTTTTAATTGTTGTTTTATTTTTTAGTAAGTTTCTTAATGACGGTCTTGTTTATTATCTTTCATACGGAGTTTCAATCGGGGGTCTAATACAATTAATTTTTCTTTATAAATTTGTAATTAAATATTATTTACCAAAATTTAATTTTAAAATTAAATTAAGTAAAGATTTAAAATTTTTTTTTATTAAACTATTGCCAAGTATTTTTTCATCGGGTGTCACCCAAATTAATATTCTAGTTGGTACAATAATTGCATCCTATCAGGCTAGTGCTGTTTCTTACTTGTATTATGCAGATAGGATTTACCAGATAAATTTAGCAATCGCTGGGATTGCTATTAGTGTAGTTATTTTACCCCAACTTTCAAAATACATGGCTTTAAGAAATAAAAACAAGATCACTATTATTCAAAATAAAGCTTTGGAATTAAGCATGTTTTTGAGTCTTCCAGCAACGGCAGCATTATTTGTTGGATCAAATGAGATTTTATCTGGTTTATTTGGTTATGGATCTTTTTCGCTTGAGTCAGTAGAAAATTCTGCAAAAGCACTTTATTTTTTTGGATTAGGACTTCCAGCGTTTGCATTGATAAAAGTTTTCTCAAGTTTTTTCTTTGCTAACCATGATACCAAAACACCTTTTTATATTTCACTTGTGGCTGTAATATTAAATATAATTTTAAGTGTTTATTATTTTAAAAGTATTGGATTCATCATAATCCCTATTGCAACCACCATTTCCTCATGGTTCAATTCAATTGTATTATTTATTTATTTAAAAAAGAATAAATTATTTGAATTCAATAAAATTTTTATATCAAGATTTTTAAAAATAATTTTCGTTTCTTTTTTAATGGGTGTGTTTTTTAAATTTTTGATGACAGTTTTTGAAAATCAATTAAACTTTGATTATTATTTAAAATCAGTTTATTTAATTATTACAGTTTTATTGTCTATTGTATTTTATATATTTGTATCATTTCTTATCAAAGCTTTCAAAATTGATGATATTAAATTAAAGTATTAACAATGAGCAAAAAAATATTTTCAGGGGTTCAGCCTACAGGTAATTTACACTTAGGTAATTACTTAGGTGCAATTAAAAATTTTGTTGAGCTTAGTAAAGATAATAAAAATCAATGTATTTTTTGTGTGGTTGATCTCCATTCAATTACGACAAAACAAGATCCAAAAAAATTAAGAGACAATATCAATGAGACGGTTGCAAGTTTTATTGCTAGTGGCATTGATCCAAAAAAAAATATAATCTTTAACCAGTCGAGAGTTTCAGCACACTCAGAGGCAGCATGGATTTTAAGTTGTGTTGCAAGAATGGGATGGTTAAATAGAATGACCCAATTCAAAGAAAAGGCTGGTAAAGATAAAGAAAAAGCAAGCGTAGGATTATATTCATACCCAATTTTAATGGCCGCGGATATCTTACTTTATGATGCAACACATGTACCTGTTGGAGATGATCAAAAGCAACATCTTGAATTATCGAGAGATATTGCTCAAAAATTTAATAATGAGTTTGAGGTTGAAAATTTTTTTAAAATACCTGACCCATTAATTCAAAAAGAATTTTCAAGAATAATGAGTCTTAAAGATGGTTTAAAAAAAATGAGTAAATCAGATTCATCTGATGCTAGTAGAATTAATTTAACAGATAATAAGGATCAAATTATAAATAAAATTAAAAAAGCAAAGACTGACCCTTTGTTAATGCCCAAAGATAGCGAGGAATTAAAAAGTAGACCAGAAGCAAGAAATTTAATTAGTATATATTCTAGTTTGACCAATACAAAAATTGAAAAAAATGTTGAAATGCTATCTGGCAAAAATTTTTCAGAATTTAAAGAATTATTATCACAAGTTATGGTTGATAAAATTGAACCTATAGCGATTGAAATTAAAAAATTATTAAATGACAGATCTTATATTGAGCAAATTCTTGAAGATGGATCAAAAAAAGCCAATGAAATAGCATCAAAAAAAATTAAAGAAATTCATAAAATAGTGGGTTTTTAAAAAAAATTTATTATCAAGTTTAATTTTGATAAATATTCATTATATATAAATAATGTTTGTTCAGACAGAAACAACTCCAAATCCTAACTCTATAAAGTTCATACCTGGTAAAATAGTTTCAAATTCTGGGTCTTTTGAAGTGACTAGAAAAGATGAAACTAAAAATGAGTTAATCAAAAATTTATTATCAGTCAATGGAGTAGAAGGAATTTTTCTAGGTAAAGATTTTATATCAATAAACAAAAATAACGATTTTTCTTGGGACGACATAAAACACATCGTTATCTCATTAATTAATGATTTTTATTCAACTGGAAGAGAGTTTGTAATTGATAAGGATGTCAATGAAATTACAGATGATTTAAAAGATATAGAAAAAAAAATTGTTAAGGTTCTAGAACAAAAAATTAGACCTGCAGTAGCTAAAGACGGTGGAGATATTAAATTTAAAGAATTTAAAGATGGCGTTGTAAAAGTACAATTACAAGGAAGTTGTTCTGGATGTCCAAGCTCAACTATGACTCTTAAACAAGGTGTTCAAAATCTCTTACGTCATTATATTCCAGAGGTAAAGGAGGTCCAGTCAGTTTAAAATGAGGAAAAGAGCACTTAATAATAAAATAAAGTTTCTAAAATTTTTTGATAGAAATGAATTTAGTTCTATTCCAAGAATTTTTATATCTTCATTAATTTTGATTTTCTTTTTTTACTCAATGCCAATTTTTATAGGTTTTGTTAATAAAGACAATTTAGAATTCCAAAATAACTCAAAAGCAGTCTTAGCCTATACTTTGAATAGTAAAAATAATAGTGCTGAAGAAAGAAATGAATTACTAAATGAGAAAGATCTGTTAGTTGATATTTTTAGTCTGAATGAATTAGAAGTTGATACGGTAAGATTGAATGCTTCGACAATTAAACAATTATTTGAGGACACAAAATATAAATTAGAGGACGTAAGAGAAAAGAAACTTGTAAAACCAGTTGCCTTAACTCTATTACCTAATGAAATTAAAATGATTGAGAGTACAAAAAAAAGAAAAGAATTTTTTATTCAAATTGTTTTACCTTTAATTTTAAAAGAAAATAATAATATTAGGATTGATCGAAAAAGATTATTTAGCATTATTAATAAAAGCAATAATTCAGATTTAGAAAAAAAATGGTTGGCTAAGAAATATAAACAATATGGAATTCCCTCTAAAGATTTATCAACTCTAAAGATTCGAATGGATGAGATACCCGTATCATTAGCTTTGGCTCAGGCTGCTAAGGAAACAGGTTGGGGTACTTCAAGGTTTGCATTAGAGGGTAATGCTTTATTTGGTCAGTGGACGTGGTCGGGAGAAGGTTTGAGACCAAAAGAGTCAGATAAAAATGAGGGACATAAAGTTATGAAATTTAACGTTTTACAAGCATCAGTAAGAGCTTATCAAAGAAATTTAAATACTCATTCTTCTTATAAAGATTTTAGAAAAGCAAGAGCCGAACTAAGAGATAACGGAAAACCCTTGGATAGCTTTATTCTTGCAGAATATTTGGACAAGTATGCTGAAACTGGTGAGAAGTATGTAGAAGTTTTAAAAAAAATAATTGCTCAAAATAGTTTAAAAGATTTTGATGACGCAAAGCTATTGCCTTCAAGCATAGAACTGGAGAGCTTAATTTAGTTTTTTTTTACCACAAACTGTGTGCCAAACCATCGCCATTTACCGTTATCATTAAGAGAACAATTTATTCTACCTCTTCTAGGAAGGAATTGATTCTCAAAATTAATGATTAATTTATTTTCTTCAAATATTAACTTTGATTTTTTCCAGTTTCCGCCATCGTTAGAATAACAATTTATGTTATTAATATTTTGTTGTTCATTAAAAAATTCAACAATTAAATTTGGTGGATTGTTGTTCTTATCAATCTTTTTTTCAGCAGGTTCAAGTGATTTGTATTCTAAAGGAAAATAATTAATTAATGATTTAAATCTTTTTAACTCACCATATTTTTCATTGATAGGAAATCTAGGTAATTCGTATCTATCTTTATTAATATCAATAACACCAGAATGTTGTCCAAAAGCGACTTTAAAATTTTCAGAAATATAATTTTTCATAAAAAGTGAGTATTCACCAAACGGATAAGAAAAAATCTCAGGAACATAACCTAATTTTTCTTTAAAAATTTTTGTTGAAATTTCGATATCTTTTATAAATTCAGAATTACTCATATCAATTAGATATTCATGGGTATGTGAGTGGTGACCTATAAATCCTATATTAGAATTAGCTATCTCTTTAATTTCATCCCATGTCATATATCCATTTTTCCCCACAGGCTCTGTTGATACAAATAGAATAAATGGTATTTGATTTTTTTTTAAATAAGGCCAAGCTTCATTGTAAAATGATTTGAATCCATCATCTATTGTTATTAAAATTTTCTTCTCTTTTTTTGGTTTATTTAATTCCTCTAAAAACATTTTTGGATCGTAAAATTTATATCCTAGGTCACTTATAATTTTCATTTGTTGATGAAAAATGTCCATTTTTATATTTGTAGAGGGATATTTATTTTCATTAAATCGATGGTACATTATCGATAAAATGCCATTATCATTTGCGTATTGTTTGCTATTATTTTCTTGTGATTTAGTATGAGATAAAAATAAAATCTGTAAAATGAATAAACTTATAATCGATGCAGCTAATAATAAACTTTTTTTTATGATCATTACTAATCATAATAATTATAATATAACTCATGAAAACAGTAAAAATAACTATGAAAAGTTAGTTATTCTCATTAATGATTTTTTAAAATCTAGAAATTTAGGTTTAAATAAAATTTCAAAAATTTATGTAAATCGAGGGCCTGGGAGCTTTGCAGGGATTAGGAATTCTTTGTCAGTCGTGAAAGCATTGCGTTTGACTAATAAAATTGATTATTATTGTTATAGTTTTGTTGATTTTAATGGTGAAAATAAGATTAATTATAAGGATATACCTAGTCTATGCGAAAAATTTAAGGTTAAAAAAAATTTGATTAATCCTATTTATATGAGTTAAAATTGAATATGTCTGAAACTATAGAGCAAAAGTGTTTATCAAAAGGTGTCAAACTTACTGATCAGAGACGGATTATTGCAAAGATAATTTCTGAGTCTAAAAAAGAATACGGCGAGTCTGACCACCCAGATGTAGACGAATTATACAGCAGAGTTTCAAAGGTTGATCCTAAGATAAGTATCGCCACAGTATATAGAACTGTAAAACTTTTTGAAGAGGCAGGGATTTTAACCAAACATGATTTTAAAGGCGGTAAGGCTCGATATGAAGCTATGATAGAAAGTCATCATGATCATTTAATTGATATTAAATCTGGAGAAATAATAGAGTTTGTAGATGAAGAAATTGAAAAATTACAAAAAAAAGTTGCTGAAAAATATGGTTATAAATTAGTTGATCATAAACTTGAACTGTATGGTGTAAAAGTAGACTCCAAAGATGAATAAAAAAATATACATTAAAACATTTGGTTGCCAAATGAATGAGTATGATTCAAGTCGTATATTCGACACAGTAAAAAAAATTGGATTTGTCAAAACTGAAAATCTAAATGATACAAATTGTTTTTTATTAAATACTTGTCATATAAGAGATAAAGCAAAAGAAAAAGTTTATCATGAGATTGGAAGAGTAAAAAAAAATTTTAAGTTTAAAAAAAAACCTCTTGTAATAGTTGCTGGTTGTGTTGCACAAGCAGAAAATGAGGAAATGTTAAAAAGAGAGCCATATATAGACATAGTAATAGGACCTCAGGCTTACCATAAAATTAATGATAAAATTGAGGAGTACTTAAATAAACAGAAAAAACTAGAAGAAACGGAATTCGATGCTATTTCTAAATTTGATTATTTAGATGAAATTAAAAATTCATCTAGTAAAGTTTCCTCTTTTTTAACTGTTCAAGAAGGTTGTGATAAATTTTGTCATTTTTGTGTAGTTCCTTTTACTAGAGGTCCTGAATACTCAAGACCTTTTAATAAAATAATTCACGAGGCGAAAATATTATCTGAAAATGGTGTTCGTGAAATAATTTTGCTTGGGCAAAACGTGAATGCTTACAATAATCAAAAATATAGATTATCTGATTTAATTTTAGAAATAGAAAAAATACCAGAAATTAAAAGAATAAGATATACCACATCACATCCAAGAGATATGTCTGAGGATTTAATTAATGTTTATAAGATTTCAAAAAAATTAATGCCACTAGTGCACCTACCTGTTCAGAGTGGTTCTAATAAAATATTGAAATTGATGAATAGAAAACATTTAATTAGTGATTATATAAAAATTTATGAAAAACTAAAAAACATTAATTCAAAAATCCAATTTTCAAGTGATTTTATAATCGCTTATCCTGGAGAGAGTGAAAAAGATTTTGAGGCAACTTATAATTTGATTAAAAATGTTAAATTTATCAATTCTTTTTCATTTATATTCAGTCCAAGACCAGGCACTAAAGCTTCAACTTTCAAACTTATCGATGACAAAACATCATTAAAGAGACTTAAAAAAATTCAAGCCAAATTATTTGATAACCAAATTTTAATGAATAAATCTCTAGAAAATAAAGAAATAGATGTTTTAGTTGAAAATAAAATAGATGGAGATGACAAGTTTTTTGGTCGATCAGAATACATGACTTCTGTTATATTTGATGGTAGTTTTCAAGATGTTGGAAAAGTAATTAAAGTGAAAATTAAAAAAAGCAATCAAAACACATTATTTGGTGAAAATATGAGAAACTCAGAACTAAGAGTGGCATAAATTTGACTAATACGATTAAAAAAAATATTCAATCCCCACTTAAATTTGTTTATTCAGACAATAATTCTATAAGTGTTATTTTTCATGAAAATGAACTGTTAATGGGTGTTGTTGGAGAATTTAATAAAAATTTAAAAGAATTAGAGAAAATTACACTATCAAATATTTATTCCAGAGGAAATTCTATTTTGATAAAATCTACACCTGAAAAAAATGAAGTAATAAAAAATGCTGTTCAATTTTTGGCAAATCAGTTTATAAATAATGGTGCTATTGAACAAAAAGATATTTTATCTTCAGTTGACCAATTTATGATAAATGAAAAAGTTAAAAATACAAACGTTACTGATATAATTAAAACTCCAAAAAAATCTATAATTCCCAGGTCAGAAAAGCAAAAAGAATATGTTAGAGCACTTAGACAAAATGAAATAATAATTTCTGCTGGTCCAGCCGGGACAGGAAAAACATTTTTAGCTGTGGCTATCGGCCTAACAATGTTGTTAGAAAAAAAAATTGAGAGAATAATTTTATCAAGACCTGCAGTTGAAGCAGGTGAAAGATTAGGTTTTTTACCCGGTGATATGAAAGAGAAAGTTGATCCTTATTTAAGACCTCTATATGATTCATTGTATGACTTGTTTCATTTCGAAAAGATACAAAGAATGATTGAAATTGGAGATATTGAAATTGCACCTCTAGCTTTTATGCGTGGTAGAACATTGAAAAACTCTTTTGCGATTTTAGATGAAGCTCAAAATGCTACAGATACACAAATAAAGATGTTTTTAACTAGAATAGGAGAAAATTCTAAGATTGTAGTTAACGGAGATCCTAGTCAAATAGATTTACCTAATAAAAATACGTCTGGCTTAGATAGATCAAAAAAAATATTATCTCACTTGAATGAGATTGCAGTAGTAGACTTTGATCATTCAGATGTAGTAAGACATCCCCTAGTTTCAAAAATTGTTAAGGCTTACAACAATAATGATAAAAGTTAATGTTTTGTCTGAGGATAATTCTTGGGCGAAAAAAATAAATAAAAGAGAAGAATTATTTAATAAAGTTTGTAAAAATTTCCCAAAAAAATTTAGATTTATAAACAAAAAAGTTTATTTAACTTTACTTCTTTCCAACAATCAAAAGATCAAAATTTTAAATAAGAAATTTAGAAACAAAAATAAGCATACAGATATTCTATCCTTTCCGTTTGAAAGTAATATTAAAAATAATAGGGAAATTTATTTAGGCGATATTATTATAAGCTTTAATTACATGAATAATCCAAAAAATATAAATAAAAATGATTTTAAAAAAAAAACAATTAAAATTTTTATACACGGATTTTTACATTTGATGGGTTATGATCATAATAAAAATAATGATTATAAAGAAATGCTAAAAGTGGAACAAAAGGTCTATAAATCCGTTGAAAAATTATTTAATTAAATTGAAAAAAATTTTTTTATTTGAGTCATTTTTAATATTTGCGCTTGGATCTTTGTCATCTTTAAGCCTTCCACCATTTAATTTTTTTTTAATAAATTTTTTTACACTAAGTTTTTTCCTCAGTTTTTTATTCAAAAAATTAATACAACAGAAGAATATCAAATCTTTTTTTTATTTTGGATGGCTTTTTGGTTTCAGCTATTTTTTAACAAATCTTTACTGGATAACAATTTCTTTAAGTTTTGATGTAAACTATACATATCTAATTCCAATATCTTTAATTTTAATCCCTGCTTTATTGGGTTTATTTTTTGGGATAATAACCTCCCTCTTTTTTTTATTTAATCCAAAAAATATTTTAAGTGCCTTTTTTTCTTTTTCAGTTTTATTTGGGTCAATAGAATTTGTAAGAGGAACAATTTTAACAGGATTTCCTTGGAATTTTTTTGTTTACAGTTTTTCTGAAACATTAAATTTTATAAATATAATATCTATAATTGGAACATACTCATTAAACTTAATTGTCATAAGTTTTTTTACTCTGCCTGTTCTTTATATTTTTAGAAAAACTAATAAAGAAATATTGGTTTGTATTTTTTTTTCATTTTTACCAATTATATTTTTTACCCATGGGAATTTACAAAAAAAAGAATTTTTAGCTAATGCAGAAGTAGAAAATCCTTATCTGGTAAGGGTTATTGCGTCAAATATTAGCCTAGATAGATACTACAAAACTGCACAAACAGAAAAAGTGGTAAATGAATTAATTAGAGTTAGTTCGCCAGAAAAAAAAAAAAATATTTTATTCATATGGCCAGAAGGAATTATACCTGACACTTATCAGGATGAATTTAATTTATATAAAGATATTATTTTTAAGTCTTTTGATGAAAATCATTTAATTGGACTAGGGATAAAAAGAAGAGAGATTAAAGATGATAAGTATAATTTTTATAATTCCTTTTCGTTGTTTGATAATAATTTAAGCTTGATAAGTAATTACGATAAAATCAATCTTGTCCCATTTGGTGAATTTTTACCAATGGAAAATATTCTTAATAAAATTGGACTAAAAACTATTACTGGAAATATTGGATCATTTTCAAAAGGAGATGAGAGAAAGATTTTAAAGATTCAAAAAGATAAAATAGAATTAAAATTTTTGCCACTTATTTGTTATGAAATAATTTATAGTGGTAACTTAACCAAAAGTTCAGATTTTGATTTTATACTAAATATTTCTGAAGATGGATGGTTTGGAAAATCTATCGGACCAAAACAACATTTTGCTCATAGTATATTTCGAGCAATAGAAAATGGAAAATATGTTATAAGATCTTCAAATAACGGAATGGCAGCGATTATTAATCCACTAGGTCAAATAGAAAAAAAAATAGAGTATGGAAATTCTGGTTATATTGACTTTGAAAAAAGAAGAAATTTAGATAGAACAATTTTCTCTAGATTTGGAAATAAAATCTTTATAGTATTAATTTTGTTGTATATTTTTCTAGCTTTTTCATTTAATAGAAACTGAATGGGTAGTTTAAAAAATTTTCTTTTTACAAGTGAGTCAGTTTCAGAGGGACATCCAGACAAGGTTTCAGATAGAATTTCTGATATGGTAGTTGATACCTACCTATCTGGTGACCCATTCTCGAGAGTGGCATGTGAAACTCTTACTACAACAAATAAAGTCGTTTTAGCAGGAGAAGTAAGAGGTCCAGAATTTAAAAAAGATGAGTTAATAAATAAAGTAAGAAATTGTATAAAAGATATTGGTTATGATCAGGAAGGATTTACTTGGAGGGAAGCAACAAAAATTGAAAGTCATTTACATTCTCAATCCTCTGATATCGCAATGGGTGTAGACTCATCTGGAAACAAGGATGAAGGAGCTGGTGATCAAGGAATTATGTTTGGCTATGCTTGTAATGAGACAGATTCGTTAATGCCAGCTCCAATTCATTATTCACATAAAATTTTAAGATTGATGGCGGAAGATAGAAAAACCGGAAAATTAGACAATATTGAACCTGATTCTAAAAGCCAAGTTACATTTGAGTATATTGATGGAAAACCTGCAAGAGTAAAATCTATTGTTATATCTTCTCAACATTCACCAGATGTAAATCAATCAAAGGTAAGAGAATTGTTAAGACCTTATATTTCAAAATCTATACCAGAGAATTTTTTAAAAGATTTCGATGAAAATGATTTTTATGTGAATCCAACAGGCAATTTTGTTATTGGAGGGCCTGATGGAGATTGTGGGCTAACAGGTAGAAAAATAATTGTTGATACTTATGGAGGAGCAGCTCCACATGGAGGTGGAGCATTTTCTGGAAAAGACCCAACTAAGGTAGATAGATCAGCCGCATATGCAGCTAGATATATAGCAAAAAACATCGTTTCATCTAAAATCGCGGATAAGTGCTTGATACAATTGTCTTACGCGATAGGAGTTTCAAAGCCATTGTCCATTTATGTTGACTTGTTTGATGATGATTTAGTTAAAAATAAATTTGTTATTGATAAAATTGGGGAAAATTTTGATCTAAGTCCTAGGGGCATTAGAGAAATGTTGGAGTTAAATAAGCCAATCTATGAAAAAACTGCAGCATATGGGCACTTTGGAAGAGTTCCAGAAGATAATGGTTCATTTTCTTGGGAAAAGACTGATAAATCAGGTATTTTTAAAAAATAGTTTCAGTTGAAATAAAGAAAAACTTTATTATATTCACCTCACATTGTTGCATTTCAAAAATGGGCTTAAGCCCATTTTTTTTTGGAGTAAACTAAAATATGTTAAATAAAAGAGCTGATAAACTTGAATTATTAAGAATAGCCGAAGCAGTCGCTTTAGAAAAATCTATAGACAAGGAATTAATAATTACTTCGATGGAAACAGGAATTGCAAAAGCTGCTAAATCTAAATTTGGTCAAGATAATGAAATAATGGTTTCCATAAACAGAGACAATGGGAACATAGAAATTTTTAGAAAATTAATTGTTTCAGAAAACCCGGAGAACTCTAATACAGAAATTAAATTAGAGGATGCAATCATTTTAAACGAAACAAACAAAGATAAAAACATTGGTGATGAGGTTTTACAGCCATTACCATCCTTTGACTTTGGAAGAATTGCAGCTCAAACCGCTAAACAAGTTATTAGCTTCAATGTAAGAGAAGCTGAGAGAGAAAGACAATATAATGATTTCATAGATAAAAAAGACTCGATTTTAAGTGGTATAGTAAAAAGACTAGAGTTTGGAAATGTGATAGTCGATCTAGGAAGGACAGAGGCAATTATTCAAAAAAATGAGCTTATTCCAAGAGAAAACATTAAGGCAGGTGATAGAATTAAAGCTTATTGTTATGATGTAAGAAGAGAGCAACGTGGTCAACAAATCTTTTTGTCAAGGGCTCATCCGAAATTTATGGAAAAATTATTTTTTCAAGAGGTACCAGAAATTTATGATGGATTAATTGAAATTAAATCATCTTCGAGAGACCCAGGTAGTAGAGCAAAGATTTGTGTAAAAGCAGTCGATACCTCACTTGATCCTGTTGGAGCTTGCGTAGGTATGAGAGGCTCGAGAGTTCAAGCTGTGGTTAACGAATTACAAGGAGAAAAAATTGATATAGTAAATTGGTCAGAGGATCCAGCTATTTTAGTATCTAATGCACTTTCTCCCGCTGAAGTTCAAAGGGTAAACGTTGATACCGACAGAAAAAAACTTGATGTCATTTTAACTGAGGAAAATTTAAGCAAAGCTATTGGTAGGAGAGGTCAAAACGTCAGATTGGCTACTAAGTTAATAAACTTTGAAATTAATATAATGACTGATGCAGAAGACTCAGAGAGACGGCAATTAGAATTTAAAGAAAAAACAGAAAATTTTGTCAAAAACTTAGAGTTAGACGAGACACTTGGTCAGTTACTTGTAGCAGAGGGTTTTTCAACTATTG